>CAZLBQ010000606.1:0-3599 GCA_964557745.1 uncultured Anaerolineales bacterium | reverse complement strand
AGGTCGGGATGCGGTCGGCGTATCGCTCGACGATGAAGGCGGCGTTGGTGGCGTACTGGGTGTACCAGCGGGCCGTCCCCATGGCGCCGCCGGCCAGGTCGGCTTCGAGGATGCCGTAGAGGGGGACGCCGGCGCGGGCCAGGCGGTCGACCAGGCCGTCGTAGGCGGCCAGCCACTCGCGGGCGCGGGGCGAGCGCCAGGGGCCGAGGCTAAAGGCGAGACGGACGGAACCGAGCGGGCGTGATGGTGGCATAGTTGTTGCGACGGAAAGAGACGCCAGGCGTAACGCAGCGTGGCGTTGGATAGACTACGCACCAGAATTGTAGCACCGCCTGGCCCATGTCACAAACTGGACGCTTGAGTCGTCAGTAATTCGTGGACAGTGGACAGCAGGCGGCAGGCAGCCGATATTACCGCAGAGGACGCGGAGGACGCAGAGGGAATAATAGTCACACATCACTCTGCGGCCTGTGCGGTGAGAGTGGGACGCGGCTAAATACGTCATTCGCATGACGAGATGGAGGCTGATATGGCTCCGCAGATGAAAACGGAAACAGGTTGGAAACACGTGGTGGTGGTCGGGGCGGGGTTTGGCGGGTTGCGCGTCGCCAAGGGGCTGGCGCGCCAGCCTGTCGACGTGACCGTCATCGACCAGAACAATTACCATACCTTTTTGCCGCTCCTCTACCAGGTGGCGACGGCGGCCCTGGAACCGGAGCAAATCGTCTACCCCGTGCGCGCCATCGTCCGCGCCCCCAACGTCCACTTCCGCCTGGCGCGGGCCGAGGGCGTGGACCTGGCGGCCCAGGAACTCCTGACCGACGGTGGACGCGTCCCCTACGATATCCTCGTTCTGGCGGCGGGCAGCACGACCAACTTCTTCGGCCAGAGCGAGATCGAGCAGCGCTCCTTTGGCCTGAAGGACCTGACCGAGGCCGAGGGGCTGCGTAACCACATCCTGACCATGTTCGAGCGCGCCGTGGCCGAGACGGACCCGGCGCGGCGGCAGGCGCTGCTGACCTTCGTCATCGTCGGCGCGGGACCGACGGGCGTGGAGCTGGCCGGGTCGCTGGTTGAACTCATCCACAACGACCTGCGCCACGACTATCGGTCGCTGGACTTCAGCCAGGTGCGGGTTATCCTGGTCGAGGCGGGCGAGCACGTCCTGGCCGCCTTCGCGCCCGACCTCCAGGCCGACACCCTCGAACGGCTGCGCGACAAGGGCGTGGACGTGCGGATTGGGCACTCGGTCGCCAGCGCGGGCGACGGCGAGGTGCGCTTGAAGGACGGCACGGTCATCCCGGCCTACACCCTGGTGTGGGCGGCGGGCGTGCGCGCCGTGGACCTGGCGCAGCAGCTCGGCGCGCCGACGGCGCGGGGTGGGCGGGTGCGCGTCACAGATACCCTCCACCTGGAGAACGCGCCCAACGTCTACGTTATCGGGGATATGGCGTATCGGGAACAGGACGGCAAGCCGCTGCCCCAGGTGGCGCCCGTCGCTATCCAGATGGGCGACCTGGTGGCGGCCAACATTCTGCGCCGGTTACGCGGCGAGGCGGAGCAGCCCTTTGTCTACCACGACAAGGGGAGCCTGGCGACCATCGGCAAGAGCGCGGCGGTGGCGCAGTTGGGCCGCTGGCACTTCACGGGCTTCTTCGCCTGGCTGGTGTGGCTGGTCGTCCACATCATGCAGCTCATCGGCTTCCGCAATCGGCTGATGGTGCTCATCAACTGGGGCTGGAACTACATCCTGGGCGAGCGCGGCGTGCGGCTGATTACGACCGCCGACGAGAAGATGCAGACGGGGACGACGGCGACCCACACGGCGGGCAAGGAGGGCGGCCAGCAGTCCGGCCAGAGCCGGGCCGTCGAGCGGGAGATGGCGCGGGCGGCGGGCGACGGCGCGTCCGGCCAGGCCGCGAGTCGCGATTGGGGACCGGCTACCGAGCCGGCCCCCGCCACGCACCACGAGTGACAATAGAGCGCGTTGTCGCGTCTTATATAGCGCCTTTGGTAGCGCCGACTTCAGTCGACCCTCGGCCATGCGGCCGACTGAGGTCGGCGGTACAGGAGTGGGCGCTACGGGGCTGCGGGCTGAGGGCGATTGACGCCGCGCTGTCATGCCGAACGGAGTGACGCATCTGGTCTGGCGCAGTTGGCGGAGTAGACCCCTAACTGCGTTCGGGGTGACAGTCCGGGCGCTGCGGCTGCGGCGGCTGTCAATCGTCAATCTCCGGCAGGTCGTCGTACGTCTCCGCACCCGTCTTGAGACGGACGGCGACGACCCACACCACCTGGGTGTCGTCATCCACGACATAGATGATGCGCCAGCCGTTGAGCCGCAGGCGGTAGGCGTTGGGCATGTCCCGCAGCCCCTTTGCGGCGCTGGAGCGGGGCGTGCTGGCCAGGGTGTCGATCAGCCGCCGGGCGCGTTGGCGGAGGTGGCCCGGCAGCCGATCCACTTCCCTATGAGCCGAGCGGAGCAGCCTAACCTTGCGCGGCATCCCACTCCGCCTTCACGTCCTCCCAGTCCACCCACGCTTCCTCGCCCCGCGTCAGGCGGTCCATCCGCTCCTGGACCACCTGCGCGTCGTCTGCCTCCTCCATCTCTTCCAGGCGCGCCAGGTATGCCTCCAACCCCTCGCGCACCACGCTCGTCATCGTCGTCCCCTCTTGCGCCACGACCACCTTGAGCCGCCGGTGCAGCTCATCGGGAATGTGAACCGTTAGCTTGGTCATCGCCCATCCTCCTTGCCGTATCTCCGTATTGCCGTATAGCTGTATTATAAATTGTCAGTTGTCAATGGTCAATGCCGACTGAGACGAGTGGCTGACTGCGCGGGGCGCGGCTGGAGACCTTGCAGCTGGAGCCCGTCCCCGACCAGACCCTGGTGGTGTGGGCGGGCGGCGAGATGTTCACCATCGCCCTGTACGACGTCATCGGCAAGCTGTGGATGGGTGAGGTCATCAGCCAGCGGCGCGGCCACCTGGTGACCGCGGCCTACCACACGTTGGAGGAGACGCGCGGGGCGCTGCTGGGCATCGTGCGCGCCGAGGTGGCGGAGGCGGCGGGCGACTGGCTCACCGCCGAGGCCGAGCGCGCGCAGGCCCGCCCCCACGCCGTCTGGCGGACGTGGTGAGCGCCGGGCGCCGAGGGCTGAGGGCTGAGGGCTGAGTGCCGAGTGCTGCGTGCGATGGACGATGGACGATGGACGATGGACGATTGCGGGGCCAGTGGTCAGTGGGCAGAATGCGGTGCGCCTCCTCGCCCCTAAGGGGGACAGGGGCTGGCGATGAGGAGCAGGCAGTGGCTCTGCCCTCTGCGCCCTCCCCAGTGAACCAGGGATACGGCAAAGAACAGACCTGGCAGGTTTTCAAAACCTGCCAGGTCTTCCCCTCTTGGGCCTTCCGTCGGCTGTCCCCTAATCCCTAACCCTACCCCCTGCTCCCTGTCCCCTGCTCACGGCGCGGGATAGCCCGACGCCCGTGACGGGGCTGGGTAGGGCAGGAGGGCGTCGTCGCCGTTGGGCGGCGGCGGATAGGGGACGGCGACCGGGGCGCTGGGCAGCGGTGGGGCCGGGTAGGCCGCGTTGGGCGCG
>CAZLBQ010000605.1:2234-3609 GCA_964557745.1 uncultured Anaerolineales bacterium | reverse complement strand
CCGCGCTCCATCTGCATCGCCAATTCGACTTCCTGGTCGGCGGTCAGCAGCGGCACGCGGTCAATCTCGCGGAAGTACAAGATGACGGCGTTATCAATGTCCACATCGTTGAGATCGGTGTCGACCTCGACGTCATCCTCTTCTTCCAGCGCCAACTCCTCGACTTCGGCGCCGCACGTCGGACACTCGGCGCCCACCCAGCCATCCGCTTCCACGTGACCACAAACACTACAACGCCACTCGCTTGCTTTGCCTTTCATCGCGTCCTCCGTACTAGCCCGCCCACTCCAAATGCAGCGCCCTGGCGACGGTGCTATACATCTTATAGATGCCGTCAAGGGCGGCAGGCTTACTGTTCTTAGTTGAAATCGCCCGATTGTTTTTGATAATTATACGTTACTGAACTAAATTTGGATGCGTGACAATCAGCCTTTTTTATCATGCCCATCTTCAATATTGACGCGCGGCACACGCCATGCTATAATAGACAGGAGCGTGGCAGTCGCCGCGCTCGCATGGGAAGCGACTCTCAGAGGAGAACTCATCATGATGGATATGGTGCAAGAAGGGGTAGTGACCCTGACGCCCATCGCGGCCCAGAAGATCAGCGACTTGCTGACGGCGAAGGGTCTCCCTGACCATGGCCTGCGGGTCTTCGTCCAGGGCGGCGGCTGCAGCGGGCTGTCGTACGGCATGGCGTTCGAGGACCACGCGGAGGACGGTGACGAGATCATCGAGCAGAACGGCGTGAAGGTGTACGTCGACCAGATTAGCGCCATGTATCTGGGTGGCTCCGTGATTGACTATACCGAGAGCCTGATGGGCGGCGGCTTCAAGATTGAGAACCCGAATGCGGTGTCGAGCTGCGGCTGCGGGCACTCGTTCCGCACCGCCAGCACGGCGGGCGCGGCGACCTCGGGCGGCGGCTGCGGCTGCGGCCACTAATCCCGACCTTTCTCACGCGGGGGCTGGCTCACCAGTCCCCGCGTTCGCTTGTCAACTGGCAATCCACTTAACGTGCCGACGCCAGTCGTCGGGCCAGCTTCCCGTCCGCGTAGGCCGACGCTCGGCGCGCAGCGCCCTCCAGGCCCGACCTCGGTCGGCGCGTCCGCGTAGGCTTCACCTTGTGATGCATCCAGTGTAAGCAAGATGTCTGCCTTCGCCTAGGACTTGACCAGCCTCCGTCTCCCCTCTTATCGAAATTTAAGCCCATTGAAAGCCTAACTTCACCCCCTCAAACGCGTAAAGTTTGGCCCCCTGGAGCCGTCCATTCAGTGTTCGGGACTGACGCGCGAGCGAAAGCGGCGGACCCCGCAAGGCGCAAAAGGGACTGGCAGGCGCGGCAACGTGTCTTTATGGAGAGCCCCGTTCCGCG
>CAZLBQ010000605.1:0-2134 GCA_964557745.1 uncultured Anaerolineales bacterium | reverse complement strand
CCGTTCCGCGACCTCCGTGCTCCAACCGGCCCTCACCGCGTAAGTCCATTCAGTGGCGTCCTGCGCGTCGAGTGCAACCTTTGTCGCCAAGCCTCGACAGACGGTTGACAGGCCCCAGCCCTGGGGCTATAATTTTGATGAAAGGCATCATAAAAACTCAAGGAGCGGACCGTTCGATGAGCAACGACCTTGTGATCAAGAATCTGCATGTGAGTGTCGAGGGCAAACCTATTCTACGCGGCGTCGATCTGACCATCGAGCAGGGCAAGGTCCACGCCCTCATGGGTCCCAATGGGTCGGGCAAGTCAACGCTCGCCTATACCTTGATGGGCCACCCGCTGTACGACGTGGACGAGGGCGAGGTGTGGTTCAAGGGCGAGAATATTCTCGAACTGGAGCCTGATGATCGCTCGAAGCTGGGCATCTTCCTGGCCTTCCAGTACCCCGTCACCATCCCCGGCGTGTCCGTCGCCAACTTTCTGCGCCTGGCGCTCAACGCCCGCCGCTCCGACGGCAAGAAGATTCCCATTCCTGAGTTCCGCAAGTTGATGGTCGACAAGATGAAGCTGCTGGAGATGGACCCGTCTTTCGCGGGCCGCTATCTCAACGAGGGCTTCTCCGGCGGCGAGAAGAAGCGCGCCGAGATTCTCCAGATGGCCGTCCTCAATCCGGAGATCGCCGTGCTGGACGAAACCGACTCGGGCCTGGACATCGACGCTCTCAAGATCGTGGCGAAGGGCGTCAACTCCCTCATGAACCCCGGCATGGGCATCCTGGTCATCACCCACTACCAGCGCCTTCTCAACTACATCAAGCCCGACGTCACCCACGTCATGCTCAATGGCCGCGTCGTGCTGACCGGCGGTCCCGAACTGGCGCTCGAGTTGGAGCACAAGGGCTACGACTGGGTGCGCCAGGAAGCCGGCCTGGACGAGCCGGTCATCGACTCCGAACCTCAGATGGTGGGGGAGTAAGGCATGACAGTCCAATCCCCGACCCTGAGCTTTAGTCGCGACGCAGTCGCCGCCCTCAGTCAGCGCCAGGGCGACCCGGCGTGGCTCCAGCAGGTGCGCGACAGCGCCTGGGCGGCGTTCGAGGCTGCCCCCCTGCCGCGCTACGAGCGAACCGACCTCAGCCACTTCGACTTCGCCCGTTACGCCGTCGCCGATAGCGCCTCGCACCTGCCGACTGAGCTGCAGGCAGCCATCGAGGAGCAGGACGAGGCCCAGCGGGCCGGCCTCTTCATCCAGTCCAACGGTGAAGTCGTCCACGCCACCCTGCACGAGGACCTCGCCCAGCGCGGCGTCATCCTGACCTCGCTGAGCGAGGCAGCCCGCGCCTACCCGGCGCTGGTCGAGAAGGCGCTAGGCCGCGTCACGCCGGTTGGCGAGAGCAAGTTCGTGGCTCTCAACACGGCGCTGTTCAGCGGCGGCCTGTTCCTCTACGTGCCGCGCAACGTGGTCATCGACGAGCCTCTCCAGGTCGTCTTCCACGCCGACGCCCCCGGCGCCGGGGTCTTCCCCCGCGCCCTCATCGTGGCTGAGGAGAGCGCCGCCGTCACGCTCCTCGAGGAGTATCTGTCGGCGGACAGCGACGCCGCGACGCTGGCCGTCGCCGTCACCGAGGTAGTCGCGGGCGAGAACGCTCAGGTCAAGTTCGTCCACCTCCAGAACTGGGGCCGCAACGTCGAGACCTTCGTCGTCCAGCGCGGTGAAGCTGACAAGAATGCCCTGCTCGGCTGGACCCTCGGCCATCTCGGCGCGAAGTTCATGCGCTCGGATACCGAGAGCCGTCTGCTCGGCGAGGGCGCGTCGACCGAGATGCTGGGCGTGCAGTTCGGCGCTGACCACCAGCACCACGACATCTACACCCTGATGAACCATATCGCCCCGCTGACTGACGGCGACCTCCTGTTCCGCGGCGTCCTGCTCGACGAGGCGCGCAGCGTGTTCGAGGGCCTCATCAAGATTCACCCCGGCGCGCAGGACACCAACTCGTACCTCCACGACAACACCCTGCTCCTGAGCGAGAACGCCCGCGCCGACTCGATTCCGAGCCTGGAGATCGAGGCCAATCAGGTGCGCGCCTCCCACGGCGCGACGGTCAGCCAGGTGGACGAGGACTGGGTGTTCTA
>CAZLBQ010000604.1:0-3613 GCA_964557745.1 uncultured Anaerolineales bacterium | reverse complement strand
AATGAGATGACCTGGCTCCAACCGCTGGCCCTGGCCGGACTGGCGATCCTCCCCATCATCATCCTGCTGCACATGCTGCGCGCGCGGCGGCGGCGCGTGCCTGTGTCGAGCGCCATGCTGTGGCGCGACCTGCCGCCGCCTAGCCTCGGCCAGCGGCGGCGGCGCATCCCGCTGACCCTGCTCTTGCTGCTGCAACTGCTGGTGGCGACGCTCATCGTAGCGGCGCTGGCCCGCCCGACGCTGACGCGCTGGCTGAGCGGCCGCGCCCAGCATACCATTGTCATCCTCGACCTGACGACGAGTATGGCCGCCCGCGACGGCGCGGCGACACGCTTCGACCAGGCCCGCGCCCAGGCGACCGGCGTCCTCAGCGGGTTGGCGGGGCGCGACAGCATGACACTGATTGGCATGGGCGCGACGCCGCGCGTGCTGGCCCAGGGGGATGCGGCCGATCGAGTGCGGCTGACGCAGGCGCTGGGCGAGGCGCAGCCGGGTGGGACGGGCACGGACCTGGCTGCCGCGCTGAACCTCGCCAGCGGCGTGGTGGACGCCACGCGTGATAATCGCATCCTGGTCCTGAGTGACAAGGCGCTGGCGGCCGCCAGCCGCCGCGACCTACCTACGACCCTCAACGCGCCGGTGGTGTGGCCCAGCCTCGGATCGACGCAGGCCAACCAGGCGCTGCTGAATGTCTCGGCGCGGCGCCGCCCCGACGGGCAGACCGACGTCTTCGCGCGCATCGCCAACTACGCGGCCCAGCCAGCGCAGCGCCGGCTGCAACTCTACGGCGACAGCGACCGCCTGGCCGACGCGACGGTCCAGTTGCGCGCGGACGCCGAGCTCGAGCAGGTGTGGAACGTCCCGTCGGGCGTCAAGATGGTTGAGGTGCGGTTGGTGGGCGACGACGTGCTGGCGGCGGATGACCGCGCGTTCCTGAGCCTGGACGAAGGCCGCAAGCGCTCGGCGGTCGTGGTGGGCAAGAATACGGATGCCCTGGCGCGGGCGTTGCGCGCCAACCCGAGCCTGCGCGTCACGACGACGCCCCCCGAGTCCTACGTCGCCGCGCCGGACACGGAGTTGACCGTCTTTGAGGGCTTCCTGCCCGCCACCCTGCCGTCGGGCGGGGTCATCATCGTCAACCCGCCCGCCGACAGCGCCTTCCGCGCCGCCGGGCCGCGCCTCAACCTGAGCCTGGAGCAGGCGGACGACGGCCTGGTGAGCGGCATCGACTTCGCCGCCGTCCGCTTCGACCAGGCCCCCAAGGTGACGCTGCCGCCGTGGGCGCAGCCGGTCGTCAGCGTCAAGGGCTACCCGCTGGTGGCGCGCGGCCAGACGGGGGAGAGCCGGATTGTCGCGCTGACGTTTGACCTGAAGAATACCAACCTACCCGCCAAGCTGGCCTTCCCGCTGCTCCTGGCGCGGGCGGTGGCCGAGGTGACGCGCCCGCCACTCCCGGCGACGGTCGCGGCGGGTCAGTCGGTGGTCTTCAACACGGCGCCGGGAGGGAGTGTGCGCGTGACGCGCTCGACGGACGTGGGCGAGAGGCCGGTGGCCATCGCGCCGGGCGGCGTCCTCGACCACACGGAGGAGCCGGGGCTGTACAACGTCACCGAGCTACGCGGTCTGACGACGACGCCGTTGGGCCGCTTCGCCGTCCACGCCGGCTCGGCGCTGGAGTCGGATCTGCGCCCGCAACCGCTGCCGACGTTCCAGACGGCAGGCGTGGCGGGGGCAACGCCCGACGGCGAGACGGCGGGCCGCGAGCTGTGGTTCTACCTGGCGGCGGCGGCGCTGCTGTTCCTCGTCGTCGAAGCGTTTGTGGCGCGGAAGTAGGGGGAGGGCCGATGGAGAAGACGGCGAAGGTCTACCTACTCCACCGCCAGGAGCATCCGTGGGCGGACTACGGCGACGTCCTGGTGGCGGGCATCACCGAGCGGCTGCCGAGGCAGGATGGGCGGCTGCAGTTGGAGCGCGCCGGCCCCTTCCTCCCGCCCATCAGCCTGTCGGGCGACAACATTATCGTCACCGACGCGTTCAAGCAGGCCTGGGAGGCGTCGGGCCTGACGGGGCTGACATTCCAACCCGTGGTCAAGCGCCACATTGTGGACCTGGCGTGGCAGACGTGGGACATGTCGTCTGAAGACCCGCCCGAATTGCCGGAATCGGGCGAGCCGGAGGGCTACATCCTGGACCGGCCCCACGACGCGGCGGTGGCCGAGCGGATGGGCGAGGTGTGGGAGGCGCGCGCCGACGAGCACGCCGAGCTGGAGCGGGTGAAGACCGGCCCGAACCCGTGGGATGCCCGCGTCTACCTGCGCCTCGATAGCTGGGATGGGACCGACTGGTTCCGGGCGCGCGGCTTCGGCTTCAGCTACGTCTCCGAGCGCGCCAAGGCGTGGCTCGAAGGGGTCGCGGAGCATTGGGTTGATTGTCGAGAAGCATTGGTCAAGTGAGGCTAAGATGAGACAGGATTTACGGAATTGGCAGAATTAACATAATTAGATTTCTGTTAATTTGGTCAAGTCTGTAAATTCTGTCCAGGGTATTGGATTGGGAAGCGCATGATATTTCGTCAACCACAGGTGTTGTGGCTGCTGCTCGTTCTGCTCCCGCTGTTCGCGTGGCGGCTCACACGGCGGCGCTGGCTCTGGCCCGCCGCGCTGCTGCGCCTGCTCATCGTGACGCTCATTGTCGTGGCGTTGGCGGACCCGGTTCTCAACCCGCCCCCGCCGCCCGAGCGCCTCGTCTTCCTGCTCGACCAGTCCCTCAGCCTGGGGGCCGACGGTCGGGCGGCGCTGCGACGCTGGGTGGCCGAGGCGCGTGCGCGGAGCCTGGGCCAGGCGCCGGTCGTGATCTTCAACACGCGCCCGACTACCGACGCCCAATTCAACGTCGACCACGACCCCCTCGCGGGCGACAACCGCGCGACGGGGGGGGCGGCGGCCACCGACATCGGCGGGGCGCTCGACTTTGGCCGGCAGTTGCTTGGCGCGGCGGGTGGGCGGCTGGTGCTGCTGTCCGACGGCTTGCAGACGCGGGGCGACGCGCTGGCGGCTGCCGCGCGTGTGGCCGACAGCGGCTTGAAACTGGACACGGTCACACTGGCCGCGCCGGCCGTGAATGATGTGCGGCTGACGGGGGTCGTCGCGCCCGCGACGCTGCGCGAGGGCGAGCAGTTCGAAGTGGCAGTGAATGTCAACGCGACGGCGGCGGGCGCGGCGACGCTGACGCTGACCCGCGACGGCCAGCCCTTCGCCAGTCAGCCGGTGAACCTCACGGCTGGGCCAAACACATTCTCGGTTCCCGACCGCGCCGACCGCCAGGGCTTCGTGACCTACCGCGCCGAGATCACCGCGGCGGGCGATACCATTCCCCAGAACAACGCCGCCGAGAGCCTGTCGCGCGTCTACCCGCGCCCACGCATCCTCGTCGTCGAGGGGGCGGCCGGAGCGTCGGCCGCGTTGCGCGGGACGCTGGCCCAGGCCGGCGTCGACGCCGACGCGCGCACGCCGCGCGACCTGCCCGCCCGCCTGTCGGCGCTGGCCCAGTACGACGCCGTCGCGCTCCTCGATGTCGGCGCCAACCCGAGCGCGACCGAGGAGATGAAGGCGCG
>CAZLBQ010000603.1:0-3622 GCA_964557745.1 uncultured Anaerolineales bacterium | reverse complement strand
TCTGGATGCCGTCGTCGCCAACGCCAACAGGGGCGACACGGCGTGTGCGCCCCTGAGATCGGCGTGGCGGTCGTCCTCGACCTGCATGCGATGTCCGTCGCCGACTAGGGCAAACGGTTGTCGAACGACGACAGGACGCGCATGTAGTTGGCGCGCTCGAAGGCGGCCGGCTCGGCCACAGCGCGCTGGCTCATGCTGCCGCGCATCTGCGTCACCGACTCGTACTCGTGCTCCGTCAGCCACTTGTCCATGTCCAGCAGGATGTCGCCGATGCGCCCGATGCCGTGGTGCAGCAGCGCCGACGCCATCATCGTCACGTTCGCGCCGGCCATGACGGCCTTGATGGCGTCCTGCGCGCTGTGGATGCCACTGGTCAGGGCGAAGTCGCATTCGATGCGCCCGTAGAGAATGGCGATCCAGCGCAGCGGCAGCCGCATCTCGTCCGAGGTGCTGAGCACCAGGTTCGGCACGACGGTCAGGTTCTCCAGGTCGAAGTCGGGCTGGTAGAAGCGGTTGAACAGCACCAGGCCGTCCGCGCCGGCGTCTACCAGGCGGCGCGCGAAGTTGGGCAGCGCGGTGAAGTACGGGCTGAGCTTGACGGCCAGCGGGATGCTCACCTTCTGCCGAATGTCGCTCACCAGTTGAACGTACTCATTCTCCAACTGCGCGCCGGTCAGGTCCGAGTGGATCGGCAGGTTGTAGATGTTGAGTTCCAAGGCATCCGCACCCGCCTGCTCGATCATGCGCGCATACTCAATCCAGCCGCCCGACGAGATGCCGTTGAGGCTACCAATGATGGGCACGCCCACCGACTGCTTGAGATAGTAGATATTCTCGACATAATCTTCGGGGCCGATGCTGTACGTCCCGATGTCGGGTAGATAGGTCAGCGCCTCCGCGAAGCTGTGGCTGGCCCGGTTGAGGTAGTGGTCGAGTTCGAGGCTCTCGTGGACGATCTGCTCCTCGAACAGCGAGTACATAACAACGGCGGCGACCCCGGCGTCTTCCAGCCGCTTGACGCGGTCGGGCTTCTTGGACAACGGCGACGCCGACGCCACCAGCGGGTTCTTGAGTTTCAGGCCGAGATACGTGGTGCTAAGGTCTACCATAGGGGTCTCCTTTACACAACCTTGACGATGGACGACGGACGATAGACGATGATTTGGTTTGAGCCAATCGTCCATCGTCCATCGTCAATGGTCAGTGCTATGCCTTGCCGTTCGACACGTGCATCGCGGCCATCTGCTCATACAGCTTCCAGCGCTGCTGCACGTCGTTTTGCGCTTCCTTGAGCAACTGCTCGGCGCGGTCTTCGTCGCTCTGCACCAACATCCGGTAGCGCGTCTCGTTGTAGGCGTACTGCTGGAGCGGGATGCTCGGCTCGCGCGAGTCGACAATCAGCGGGTTCTTGCCTTCCGCCGCCAGCGCCGGGTTGTAGTGGTACAGCGGCCACAGGCCCGACTGGACGGCCAGCTTCTGCTGCTCCAGGCCCTTCTTCATATCGATGCCGTGGGCGATACAGTGGCTGTAGGCAATGATGAGCGACGGGCCGGGGTAGGCCTCTGCCTCCAGGAACGCCTTGAGGGTGTGCTGGTCGTTGGCGCCCATAGCCACACGGGCGACGTAGACGTACCCGTACGACATGGCGAGCAGACCCAGGTCCTTCTTCGGCATTCCCTTGCCGACGGCGGCGAACTTGGCGACCGCCGCGCGTGGCGTTGACTTGCTGGCCTGACCACCCGTGTTCGAGTAGACCTCGGTGTCGAGGACCAGGACGTTGACGTCGCGCCCGGAGGCCAGGACGTGGTCCAGACCGCCGTACCCGATGTCGTAGGCCCAGCCGTCGCCGCCGATGATCCACACGCTCTTGCGCACCAGGCTATCGGCGATGCTGTACAGGTTCTGAGCAACCGACGCGAGACCATCGGGCGCCGTAGCCGCCTTCAAGCGGTGCTTGAGCAGGCCGACGTGGTCGCGCTGGGCGCGCAGCCCGGCCTCAGTGCTCTGGTCCGTCGTCAGCAGCGCCGCGATCAGGTCTTCGCCGACAAAGGGCGCGACGAGCGGCAGCAGCTCGCGGGCGTACTCGTTCTGCTTGTCCAGCGTCAGGCGCATACCCAGGCCGAACTCGGCGTTGTCCTCGAACAGTGAGTTCGACCAGGCAGGCCCGCGCCCGTCGTGGTTGACGGTGTATGGGGTGCTGGGCAGGTTGCCGCCATAGATGGACGAGCAGCCCGTCGCGTTGGCGATGACCATGCGGTCGCCAAACAGTTGCGTCGCCAGCTTGATGTACGGCGTTTCACCGCAGCCAGAGCACGCGCCGGAGAACTCAAACAGCGGCTGCATCAACTGACTGTTCTTGATGGTGCCCAGGCTCAACTGAGTGCGATCCGGTTCAGGCAGGGCAGCGAAGAACTCGAAGTTCTTGTTGCCTGTCTCGCGCAGTTCGTCGGTCAGCGGGGCCATGTTGATGGCCTTGCGGCCGACCTGGCGCTTGTCCTTGACCGGGCAGGCTTCGACGCACAGCGAACACCCCGTGCAGTCCTCGGGCGACACCGCCAGGGCATACTTCGCGCCGGGGAACTCCTTGAACTTGGCGTCGATACTGACGAACGTGTCGGGGGCCTTGTCCAGCTCCTTCGGGTCGAAGACGGTGTGGCGGATGACGCTGTGCGGGCAGACGAAGATACACTTACCGCACTGGATGCAAATATCCGGATCCCAGACCGGGATTTCCAGGGCGATGTTGCGCTTCTCCCACTGCGTCGTCGCCGATGGGTAGGTGCCGTCACACGGCAGCTTGCTGACGGGCAGATTATCGCCGTAGCCCGCCATCATCGGGGCCAGTGTCTCCTTGACGAAGTCAGGAGCCGCCTCAGGGACCGTCGGGCGCATGGTGATAGTACTGGTAACCGTCTTGCCCGTGAGGTCCACCTCGTACAGCCCGTCGAGGGTCTGGTCGACGGCCTCGAAGTTCTTCTTGACGACGGCCGCGCCGCGCTTGCCATACGTCTTCTCGATGCTGTGCTTGATCTCGGCGATGGCCTGGTCGCGGGGCAGCACGCCGCTGATGGCGAAGAAGCACGTCTGCATCACGGTGTTGATGCGGCTGCCCATGCCCGTCGCGTAGGCCACCTTGTAGGCGTCGATGACGTAGAAGTGGAGCTGCTTGTCCAGGATGACCTTCTGGACTTCGCGCGGCAGCTTGTCCCATACCTCGTCCGGCCCGTACGGGCTGTTGAGCAGGAAGACGCCGCCCTGGCGCGCGTAGCGCATGACATCGATGCGCTCCAGGAACGAGAACTGGTGGCAGGCTAGGAACTGCGCGGTGCGGATGACGTACGGAGCGTGGATCTCCGTTGGGCCGAAGCGCAGGTGCGACAGTGTGTACGATCCCGACTTCTTCGAGTCATAGACGAAGTAGCCCTGGGCGTCGTTCGATGTCTCCTCGCCGATGATCTTGATGCTGTTCTTATTCGCGCCGACCGTGCCGTCCGCGCCCAGACCCCAGAACACGCACTCGACCGTCGACTCCGGTAGGATATTGAGGTCCGCGTCGTAGGGGAGGGACGTGTGGGTCACGTCGTCGTCGATGCCGACGGTGAAGTGGTTCTTCGGGGCGGGC
>CAZLBQ010000602.1:0-3638 GCA_964557745.1 uncultured Anaerolineales bacterium | reverse complement strand
ACTCTCACCGCCGCTTTGCCCTGATACGCGCGTTGCCCCGATGTATCTAGCCCTGGGTTTCCGACTCTCTCCCAAAACATGGGCTTGGTCCCATCATTCACCTCGAACCCACCGTTACGCAGTAGCTCGGCCGCCTGGCGTTTCTCACCCGATGGCGGAGACAGCCGATAGACGGCCATCCCATTATCGGCGTACTCCAGTTCAGTATACTGAGCGAGGAAGAGCGGATTGAGGAGTGTCGGGCGCTCGGCCAGCGGCGTTGACATCTCCCTGGTACCTTCATTCAGCACCAGGTGCGTAAATCCCATGTTCTGCAGGTCTTCGTAGGCCCGTTTCGGGTCTTCTTCTCGCTCGACTTGCTTGAGCGCGGTTTGAATCGGTAACGCGGAAGCCCAGTCATAAAGATAAAAGACCCGTCCCTCGCTGTAGAGGCGGCCTGGCGTTTGGAAGCCTAGGATCTGCGCTTGGCTGTGGTAGGTGTTGTTGAGATACCGATAGGCCCCTATGCCCAGCATATAAGTGTTGAGGTACTCTTGTCGTGTCTGTAACCCCAGCGCCACGCGATAGGGTAGACCCGAATTGATACCGTGAATCCACCAGGAGTGCGGGCTAAAGGCATTGGC
Source organism: uncultured Anaerolineales bacterium (assembly GCA_964557745.1). Classification (GTDB taxonomy): domain Bacteria; phylum Chloroflexota; class Anaerolineae; order Epilineales; family JAHCIE01; genus JAHCIE01. The sequence continues at coordinate 3,015 of CAZLBQ010000602.1, read as the reverse complement.
CATGACGGCGAGATATAGCGCGATAGCGGTTGTGGCCGGCAGTAGCGAGCCTGGGACGGTTTGCTGCCATTGATACAGGGCCACGCTCAGCAGTGTGGCAAAGAGGGGGAGAGCCGGGACGAGATAGCGCAGGTTTTGCAGGAGAATCAACGCCCAATAAACGGCGAAGACAGTGGCTGACACTACCACCACCCAGAACGCGGGTGTCTTCCGGATAGGGCGCGCCAGCAGTAAAAGGAGAGGACTCAGCGCCAGCAAGTGTGGACCGAATTCGCCCACTTCAACGAACTTTGCAGGCTGATAGGTGATCGCGGCCGGGAGACTCAATAACGACAGGACACCCGATCCCACGCCAAACCGTACGCCTTGCGCTTCAACGTCGGTAACAGCGAGTGGGCTGTGAAAGATCTGATTGAGCCATGGAAAGAACGGGTTGCCCGAGAGCAGGTAGGAGCGTACCAACCACGGAGTCCAGATCAGTCCGGCTACCCCACCCGCCAGGATAAGAGAAGGGATGATCTGACGGGGCTGGCGATATTTGGCGAGGAGCACGGTGAGGATCAGAACCGGGACAAGAATGAGCGCTGTCGACTTCCCCGGAATTGCTATCCCTATCGCCAATCCTGTCGCTGCACCCCAACCCCAGTGATCCGTTTCAACCCAACGGACCAGACTACAAACGGCAGCAACAAACAGAAAGGTGGCGATAAGATCAACGTACCCCACTCCCGTGAGCCACCACACAATACTACACGCCGCAAACATAGTGGCGGCCATCACCCCAAAGCCGCGGCGGCCGGTAAAATGCACGGTCAGCGCGGCTGTCGCGCCGGCCACGAGAAGCGCTGCGGCGAAGTGTAGCAATTTGGCCCCGGCAAAATCAGACCATGTCATAAGCCCGGCATACAACACGGGGACCGGAATATGCCAGTAGTACATGTTCGTTTCATAGCCAGGCGCAAAATTGGCCTGACGAGCGAACATGGCCGCAATCGCCATATGGTGGTGGGTGGAGTCGGCCCCCAGATCAGGCCCCAGACCAGAGATCAGGCCAATGTGCAGGAGAACGACGAGCAAGCTGCCCATCGCCAGCCACGCCCTGTTCTCCTTGAGTGCGATGCGTTGCGTCAAGGACCGCGCCAACGGTCCAAGTCCCCGTAGGAGACGTAGCCCCTCGTAGCGGCAGACAAGCCATGTTAGGACGGTAACGCCGGCGAGCGTCGTGGCCGTCAATGCGCCGAGAGTGCCCAGCAACAGCCAAAGGAGGGCCGTACACCCGAGACCGATCGCTTGAGCAACGACCCATCCTAGTGACGAGTAAGCCTCAGCTTTGCCGGTCAGGCGGCGTAGAATGAACCGCCCAAGAATCTGCGCCGTAGCCAGCAGTACGATGGCCGGCCAGAGTAAGCGCCACGTACCTCCTATCAACACCAGGAGCGCCACCATCCCCGCCGGAACCGCCAGCAGCGCCCAAAGCGGGATTTCCACCTCTCGCCGCAGGATAGAGGGGAGTACCCACAATACGAGCGTGACCCCCCCCATCAGCACAACACCTATGACGATCCAATCCGCATCGCTCGCCGACAGGCTTGGTATAGCCGCCAGTCGTTTACTTAAGCTAGTCAATACAGCTTGAGCGCTCGCCCGAGTCAACAGCACGCCGATCACGATACACGCCAGCGCCACCGTTCCCAGCTGTAGCCACTGTAAGCGACGCCCATAGCCCCAGGCAACTAGACCCAGGATAAGACCAACGACCAGTGCCCACCCCGGTTGTGGGACATACGACGTTAGGGTCGAGTACAAGCGGGTGAGGACGATAATGCTTATCCATGCCACAAGGACCGACTCGGCCAGAATTCTCAAATGGTGAGGCAGTTTAGAAGTGGCGGGAGACATACTATCTTGTCCATACAAACATATCGGGTTCGCAGTAATTATCCGCGACTTGTGCTATGAGCCATCATTCGCTTTTGAGCGTTGAATGGGGCGGGTCGGGCTATTCTGGATATCTAAGGTGACGGCTTGCAGTAACAGTTGGAGACCGAGGATCGTGGGCAAGACGGCTAACATGACTGTTCCGGTGGGGGCGGGGATATTGAGTTGGCCATAGTGTATCCATTGGCCTGTGCCCCAGACAAAACCGAACAGCGTCAGTAAGAGGCCCATGACCAGGTAGATGGACAATACTGAGAAGTCGCGCACAAAATACTGAATCCAGAGCCTTTGGCCGAAACCTCGGAGTAGACGGGGTGGGAAGCTGAACAGGGCATCGTGGACGGATAGGGAGCTTATCTCATCCCCATACTGAGCAGGTATGTAGACGTCGCACACGACGGCGCGCAGGATGCTCAATTCAAGTAGCATGCTGCTTTCATAGAAGTATCGTCGCCCAATGGCCTCCTGCTTCAGGAGAGGGACGACAGAGGCGTGGATCGCGGTATAGCCATTAGTAGGGTCAAAGATATTCCAGTAGCCAGACGCGAGTTTAGTGAGGAAAGAGAGACCTAAGTTGCCAATGCGCCGTATGAGGGGCATAGACCCTAAATGGCGCGTATGGACGAAGCGATTGCCTTTGGTGTAATCGGCTCGCCGCGCGATAATGGGAGCGATGAGTTCTGGGAGATAGGCCGGGTCCATCTGGTCGTCACTGTCCATCTTGACGATGATGTCTGCTCCCAGGCGAAGCGCGACTTCGTAGCCTGTCAGAACAGCGCCACCGACGCCCTGGTTTTCGGCATGCCGAACGAGATGAACGCGAGGATCGCCCCAGGCGCGGATCACCTCAGATGTGTGATCAGGGCTGGCATCATCTACGACGACAATGAACTGGACCAGCGACGGGATGCCGGCCAGGACGCTGCGAATGTGAGTCTCAGCCCGATACGCAGGAATGATGACCGCGACGACAGGTCTATCCTCGATAGGAGGCTCGGACAGGCTGCGGACCGCATGGTCTAGGTGAGGCTCTACCATATCCTATCCACCCTCGTGGAGTATCTCCGAGCCATTCAC
>CAZLBQ010000601.1:0-3660 GCA_964557745.1 uncultured Anaerolineales bacterium | reverse complement strand
GCTGAACACGACGGACCGCGAGGCGTACCTGGCGCGGCGCGCCGAGTACACCGAGCGCCTGCTGTGCGCCGCGGAGCGTGTGATACCAACCCTGCGCCGCCACGCGCGGCTGGTCCTGCCTGCCACGCCCGTCACCTTCGCCTATTATACGCGGCGCGTGGCGGGGATGGTCGGCGGCTTCCCCCAGACGAGCCTCTTCCGCGCGCGCGGCCCGCGCACCGCCACACCCAACGTCTTCTTGGTTGGCGACAGCATCTTCCCCGGCCAGAGTACAGCGGGCGTCTCCCTCGGTGCGCTGCGAGTTGTGGAGACGACGCTCGCCTGATGGCAGCGAACGGCGTCTTATTTTGGTCCGGGTTCGGTCTAAACTGTACACCAACGTTGAATTCGTTTATAATATTCTAAACGATGATAGACCTGATTTGGAAAGGGGTCGCCCATGTTTCCCGTGGTCCCCGCGCGGACAGCCTCCGCCTTATCCCTCAATCTGATTGCCACCGAGATGGAAACCCTGGAGCAGATGCTGCAGGACGTCTCAACCGTCGAGTATCCGCTCGTGCGCGACGTGGTGCGCGGGGCCTTCGCCTACGGCGGCAAGCGGCTGCGTCCGGCCGTCGCCTTGCTGACGGGCAAGCTCATCGACGCGCCGGCCGACAAGACGTTGGTCCTGGCGGGGGCAGTGGAAACCCTCCACGCGGCGACACTCGTCCACGATGACCTCATCGACCAGTCTCTCATTCGGCGCGGCCACCCCACTCTCAACGCCAGCCTGAGCGCGGAGACGACAGTTCTGGCGGGCGACTACCTCTTTGCCCGCTCGGCCTTGTTCGCGGCGCAGACGGAAAGCCCCCGTGTCGTCACCATCTTCTCGGAGACGCTCATGACCATTTGTGGTGGGGAGTTGGGTCAACTGTCCCAGCGGCGCAGTGTCCCCACCCGCGACGAGTACCTCAAGCGCATCTACAGCAAGACGGCGGCGCTGTTCGCGGCGGCGGCCGAGGGCGCAGCGGTGCTGGGCGGTCGCTCCGAGCGCCAGATCGTCGCGCTGCGGCGCTATGGCGAGAACCTGGGCCTGGCCTTTCAGATCATGGACGACATCCTCGACTTTTCCGCTGACGAGGCGACGCTGGGCAAGCCGGTCGGCGCGGACCTACGCCAGGGAACAGTGACCTTGCCCGTCCTCTACGCAGCGTCCAACAACCACCTGCCCCTCGACGACGCCCTCCAGGGCAAGGCCGCCGCCATCGACGCCGTCATCGCCCGCGTCCGCGAGTCCAACGCGCTGGCCCTGGCCCGCGCCGAAGCGCAGCAGTACGCGGCGGCGGCCGTGGCGGCCCTGACCTGGTGCCCGACCGGCCCGGCGCGCCAGACCCTCGAAGCCCTGGCCGATTACGCGGTCAACCGACCGTTGTAGGTTACTATGGTCGTGGTGGATTGGGACAAACTCGCGCGCCTCATCGAGTTGCTCGATGACGACGCGCGAGTTTTCACACCTAGCGGCGACCCACTCGACGAACTGGTGGGAACGATTCTCAGCCAGGCGACGCGCGATAGCGAGGCGGTGTACCGGGCGCTGCGGGCGCGCTACCCAACGTGGGAGGCGCTGCGCGACGCGCCGGAGGAAGCCATCGTCGCGATCATCCGCGCGGGCGGGCTGGCGCGGGTTAAAGCGCGGCGCATCAAGCTGGCGCTGGGGTTTATCAGCGAGGAATGCGGCGACTTCGACCTAGGATTTCTGGCCGACTGGCCCTTGTCTGAGGCGCGCCGCTGGCTGTCTGGCGTACCAGGCGTCGGCCCCAAGACGGCGGCGTGCGTCCTCCTGTTCGGCCTGGGCCGGCCCGTCCTGCCTGTCGATGAGCATGTCCACCGCTGCGCCACCCGCCTCGGCCTGGTGTCGCCGGGCGCGACGCCCGCTGCGAGCCACGCCGCCCTTGAGATAGCCCTGGCGGGCGATCTCCACGCCACCTACCTTCTCCACACTCGCCTCCACCGCCTCAGCCGCGCCGTCTGCCGCCCCCACGCCCCGCAGTGCGCCGCCTGTCCCCTCGCCCCTATCTGCGACTACGTGTAAGGGTTGCAGGTTGCAAGTTGCAGGTTGAAGGTCGGACTCCGAACCTGCAACCTGCAACCTGCAACTCAGAAGAGACTAGTGCGCGGCGGGGGCGCGGTTGGGCGCTTCACCTGCGGCGAGCTGACGTCGCCCCGCCCACTTCATCGGCCAGCCGGGCAGGAACAGGCCGAGCGCCAGCGCGACGAGCGCGGCGTAGAACGTCAGGTGATACGCGGCCTCGAAGCCCGCGATGTTCTCCTGGCACGCCTGATTCATCAGCGCAACGGCCTGCGGCGGCATGTTCGCGGGCGCGGCGCTGGCGGGCTGGTTGTAGAACTGGCACACCGATGTCACCTGCCCACCGGCCTGGCCCGCGTTCTCCTGGAACTGGGCCTGCGCCTGGCGGACGGCGGGGGACAGCGTGCTGACCAGGACCGTCGCCAGGACCGCGACGCCGATGGACTGGACGATCTGCCGCGACGAGTTGACCAACGACGAAGCGCGGGCGATGCGCGGCCCTTGCACGACGCCGAGCGAGGTGGCGAACGTCGTCTGGACGGTCATGCCGAGCGCGACGCCGCGCAGAACGAGCAGGAAGATGATCCACGTGATGGGCGTGTCAGCCTGGATCTGCGACAACTGCCAGGTGTTAATCGCCAGGATGGTGAAGCCGGTCACGATGAGCGGACGTGGGCCAATCTTGTCGTATAGGCGGCCCGCCGTCGGCGTGGTGAAGCCCGACGCGATGGCCAGGGGCAGCAGGATGAAGCCCGTCTCCAGCGCCGTCTTGCCGCGCAGCGCCTGGAGATAGACGGGCATCAGGAACTCCGCGCCAAACAGCGCCAGCACGCTGACCCAGCCCACCAGGTTGGCGTTCAGGAAGATGCGGTTCTTGAACAGGCGCAGGTCGAGCAGCGGGTCCTTGGCGACGAAGAGTTCGACCAGGGCGAAGACAACCAGGCCCACGGCCCCCACGCCGAAGAACAGCAGCGTGGTCGGGTCACTCCAGCCCCGCGCCTCGGCCGTCGACGCGGCGTACAGCACTGAGCTGATGCCGATGACGCCGGGGACCAGGCCGACGATGTCCAGCTGCGGCTTGCGCTCGCTCTTGCGCTCGCGCAGCCAGCGCGACGCTAGGAAGACGCCCAGCAGGCCGATGGGCACGTTGATGAAGAAAATCCAGCGCCAGTGGTTCGAGTCGACCAGCAGGCCGCCCAGGATGGGGCCGAGCGCGGGCGCCACGACCAGGGCGATACCGAACAGGCCGAGCGCCTTGCCCTGCTCACGGGGCGGGAAGGCGTTGAGCAACAGCGCGCTGCCCAGTGGGGTGGCGATGCCGCCGCCAAAGCCTTGCAGAGCGCGGGCCATAATCAGCAGCGGCAGGGAGGGCGCGATACCGCACAGGAGCGAGCCAAACACGAACAGGCCCAGCCCCGTGGGGTAGAGGCGCTGGATGCCAAAGCGGTCGGCCAGGAAGCCAGCCAGCGGCGGGCTGATGCCGGGGCTGAGACCGTAAACGCGTATGGTCCACTTGGGGACGGCCAGACGGGCGCCAAACTGTCGGCGTAGGGTGTGGAGCGAGACGTGGAGAACCGCCGTGGCAAGTAGGA
>CAZLBQ010000600.1:0-3671 GCA_964557745.1 uncultured Anaerolineales bacterium | reverse complement strand
GCGCATCGTCTGGCTGGCGCGCGCCAACCTGGACAGCTGGGCCAACTGCAAGGACCCCAACGGCGCGCAGAACGCCCAGAACTGCACCGTCCAGACCGACCCGTCGGTCATCGGCTCGTACTATGACGACCAATTGCGCGTCACGGGCCTGCAGGTCTCCCAGAGCCGCGACGCCCAGGTCGCCCTGTTCGGCGCGCCCAAGACGCCGGAGATCGCCCCGGCGGGCACGACCGACGAAGGCCGCCTCATGCTCGGCCTGGTCAGCGGCCTCGTGCCCACCTACCTGGGCTACACCGACCCCAGCCTGGCCCAGCTCGTCCAGAGCTTCCGCGCGGGCGGCGCCTCGCCCTACGTCAACACCTTCGGCCTCGACCCGACGCTCATCACCACCACCTACCAGACCTACGCCCACCGCGACGAGGCCCTGGCGACGACGAGCATGACCACGACGGTCAAGCTCCTCAACACGACCTACACCGCCTGCTCCGCCGCCACGACCGGCGTCATGACCCCGACGCTGGCGATGGCCTACCAGGAGTCGAGCGGCGTCCTCGACATGGGTAGCCAGCTTGTCACCATCGGCAACGGCGACCCCACCGTCCAGAGCCTGGACCGCATCACCTTCAACGTCCCGCTCAGCCGGGCCAGCCTCAGCACCGTCCGCCGCGTCCAACTGGGCCAGTATACGTGCGGCGTTGACCCCACGACCCAGAAGACAGGGTGGCAAACGCTCACTATCGACCGCTCGCTCAAGGAGTTGGCGCGGCGCTACCCGACGGCCAGTCAGGACCCCACCTGGCTGCCCACCCAACTCCTGTTCAGCATGTTCACCTTCGGCCTGACCCGCGTCGTCAGCGTCAATGGCCGCGCCCTGCCCTACATGGGCGGGACCGCCGACTTCGCCAAATTCGGCGCCTGGAACGCGGCCGCTGGCGGGGCGACCACCCTGCCCGCCTACGTCCGCACCGCTTACCAGCTTGACCCCCTCGTGGCCGACATTGCGACGCGCGGGGCCGTCGAGGCCTACCATGCCTGGACAGACCAGGTCGGCGCGCCCGACTTCTGGGCCTACGTCGGCCCGATGATCGGCATGCCGCTGCTCAAGCTCGTCTTCTACACCATCCGCATCTATCGCGCCCTGCCCGGCAAGGTCCTGGTCGACTACTTCGCCCTGACCGACGAGTCGATCTACGAAGACGTGCCGCGCCTCGAACGGCTCGGCCAGGCGTTCCGGGCGTCGTGGCGGTCGTGGACGGGCACCTCGGCCAAGGAGACCGAACTGGCCGCCGACGAGTCGGTCAAGGACGAGGCCGGCGTCGAGATCATCGACGAGCGCGGCGCCGCCTCCGAGGTCAAGTGGTTCGACCACTTGACCGACGTCATCGGCGTCGGCCTGCTCATCTACTTCACCGTGATGTCATGGGTCGAGTACGGCAAGGAGGGGGCGGAGCTGAGCGGCATCGCCCGCGACAACGCCCTGGTCACGGCCATCGCCGGCACCATCCTCAACATCTTCCTGTGGGCGTTCGACGTCATCCTCGGCCTGTTCGTCGGGTCAGGCATCGGCCTCCTCGTCGAGGCCATCCTGCTCATCATCATCTACCTCATCATCGGGGCCGCCACGGGCGACTGGAACCCCCTCAACGTCATCGCCCACATCACCCAGTGGCTGGTCAGCATCTTCCTCAAGATTGACCTGCTCGTCAATCAGCCGGACGTAGGCCTCAGCCCGCCCAACCTCGTCATCGACAACAACTCCGTCCTCAGCCAGGGCGCGCTCATCAACTCCAATATCGAGTTGACCATGACCGCCGTGACAACGTTGACCGCCAACAGCAAAGTGGAGCACGTGGAGGAGTCGAGCTGGTTCAGTACCGTTCAGTGGGCCAACGGGCGCCAGGGGAGCGTCGACGACGTCAAGCATAGCTGGGCCATCGCGCGCATCGACACTGACCCCGGCTACAACAACGGCCAGGCCCCGGTCTGGACCCAGAACTACACCCTCGGCAACACCGCCCCCAAGGGCGAGGACGCCGACCACAGCACCGCGTGTGACAGTGATGCCACCGTGCAGGCCAAGGGGTCGAAGAACTGCGTCAACACCATGTCCATCAGCTTCAAGGTGACGCAGGCCGGCCGCAACCTGCTGCTGCCCTTCCTCAACCAGTTGGAGGCCGACCTGGCCTACCAGAAGTGCACCGGCTTCATCTGGTACGGCTGTAGCTCGGACATGAACTATACCTACGGCCCCAACGAGGAGGACGACCCGGAAGACTACGAGCAGGCCCGCTCGAACCTCTACCTCGACATCCTGCCGTCCAACCTCGACACCTTGTGGACCTGGGATGTCAAGGACCCTAGCAACAACACGGGCTACACTGGCTGGAACACCGACAAGGACGGCGACGGCCTGCCTGACAGCCTCGAAGCCCAGTACCGCGTCGACTCGACCAAGTGGGACAGCGCCGGCGACGGCCTGGCCGACGGGTACGAGGTCTACATCTCGAAGACCGACCCCGCCAAGACCGACAGCGACGGTGATGGCCTCCCCGACGGCTACGAGGTCCGCCTGGGCCTCGACCCGCTCAACAAGGACACCGACGGCGACGGCCTGCTCGACGGCGAGGAGGTCTGCCACCTCGACGCGACGGGTAAGGTCATCGGCGGCTGGGATGCCCGCCTCGACAGCGGCCACAGCTACCACGTCTGCTCCGACCCCAACAAGGCCGACGAGGACGCCGACGGCCTGACCGACAGCCAGGAGCGCGCCGCTGCGACTAGCCCGTGGGCGCCCAACACCGCGCCCGGCTTCCGCGTCGCCATCGACCCGACGACCACCCACAACGGCTCGGTCTATACCATCGTCCGCCCGGGCGGCCGCCTGACGACGACCCTGGCCGTCGTCAACACGACGGCCGACCCCCTCGACAAGTCCATGACCCTGGCCTACGACGCCGCCAGCCTCAGCGGGCTGAGCGTCGCCTCCCAGGTCGGCTCGCCGGGCTACACCCCTCCGACCGCGACGGCCGGGGCGAGTGGACTGACGTGGCCCTTCAGCCAGCGGCCCCTCCTCACCGCCGAGGCCATGACCGCCACCGTCCAGGGCACAGTCGCCGCGACGGCCCAGTCGTCGCGCACGACGCTCGTGGCGACCGTCCCTTACACTGATTATGTCGTCAACGCGGCGCGAGTCATCTCCGCCACGCGCGAAGTCGTTATCGACGCCGACACCCCGGCCTCGCTGGTTACGGCCCCGACGGCGGGCCAGGCCACCAACGCCACCACCCTCGTCGTGGGCGGCACAGCCAGCGACCCGACGTCGTGGCCCGTCAAGGTCGAGGCGCGCCTCACCGGGACGCGCTACCCCGGCGGCGCGCCCTACGACAGCGGCTGGCAGACGGCGGCCGGGACCGACCTGTGGAGCCTGGCCTGGACGCCGCCGGCCGACGGCCCCTACACCCTCACCAGCCGCGCCACCGACTACGTTGGTTATGTCGAGACACCGGGCGCGGGCACGGCCTTCATCGTCGACAAGACACCCCCCAGCGCCGCCTTCACCGGCCTCACCAACGGCCAGGCCCTGCAGGGCATCCGGCACAACAAGGTCACGCTGGGTGGCACGGCGACGGACCTGACGTCCGGCTCGCCCCAGGTGGCCGGTCTGTCCGTCA
>CAZLBQ010000599.1:0-3681 GCA_964557745.1 uncultured Anaerolineales bacterium | reverse complement strand
GGCTGTAGACAGTGACATCCATCCAGCGCGCGCCAATACCGGCCCGAACAGCCGATTGGACATCTGGGAACCAGACGTCCAGGTTGCGGTCACTGATGGCCCCGCCCCGATCCCAACACGTCACGCGGCCGTAGCCCTGAATCTCGAAGACGGTGCCGAAGCGATAGCTCGGCCCGCAGGCCGCTGTCCCCGGCGCGGCGCGCCGTCCGCTGGCGGTGATGCCGTCGCAGGCCTTGACGGCCCGAATGGAAGCGTCGCAGGATGTATACCCTGTCACGAACATGCGGACCGGCCGCCCACCGCCCTCGGCCTCGGCGCGCGTGATCCGCCAGCGAACGACGCCCAAGCCAGCCACGATGCCCAGGCACGCCAGGCTAACCAGGATAATCCAGGCACGCATAGTCCCCCCCGTTCCCCGTGCAGATTGTCAACACTCTGGAACGGACCGGGTCAGGCTGGAGTTAGGCGCTCGTCAGGAAATGGGCAGAAACATTCACGCGGGGTTCACGATCGGTCGACCCTACTCCCCTGCGCGGCTGAGATAGGGCAGGTAGAGGCGTTGCGGCGGGCTGGGCAGCGTAGCGGTCGGGGTGGGTGTGACACGCGGTGTGGCGGTGGGCGCGGGGACACGTGTCGGCGGGGGCGTCGCCGTCGGGAGGGGATTGGCGTCGGGTTGCCAGCGCAGCACTCCGTGGTTGACCGTTCCCAGCCAGACCGAGCCGTCGGAGGCGGCCGCCAGGGCCGAGATGTTACCATCGGGCATGGCCGAGTTGAGCGGGTCCACGGCGATCCACTTGGCGCCGCGCACCCGCACGCCGCCCCCAACCAGGTCGCGGCCATAGGCGACGTCGGGCTGGGCGACATCGTCAGTGAGCCAGCCCCGACTCAGGCCGACCCAGACGCGGCCGTACACATCCTCGACGAGCGCGGCGACCTGCCCCTGGTACTCCCAGCGCGGCGCGTCCTGCCACGCGCCGCCGCTGAACAGGTTGAGGGCGGCGTCGGCGTGGCCCTGGAGGCGGACCCAGTCGGGCGCGCACACCCAGCACGGCGTGGTCGAGCCGGGATCGAAGGTGACGCTATGAAAGGTGGCTGCGCCGGCCCACATCTGGCCGCGTCGATCGACTAGCAGGGCTGAGAAAGCATCCTGGAACGCGGTCAGATGCGGCGTGTTCGCGGTGTCGTAGGCCACCCAGCGCCGCTCGCCGGCCGACCAGCGGCTCAGGCCACCGATGTTGAAGTTCCCCTCGCCGTCGCGGTAGGGGAGCGTCGCCGCCCACGTGTCACAGCCCAGGGGGTCCTGGGCCAGCACGCTCACGTTGGGCGAGGTTAGGCCCGCCCGATCGAGCCGCGTCCAGGTTTCCGTGGCCGGGTCGAGTACCGTCACCCCCTGGCCGGTCTGGAGGGCGGCGCTGCCCGTGCCCACCCAGACGTCGGGGTAGCCCACGCAGTCAGCGTTGCGGGGCAGGACGGCGGACACGGCGTTGCTCGGCGGCCCATTGCCTCCGCTCGTCGGTTGGCGGTAGGCGGTCCAGCGCCCGCCGTCGAACCGGCTCAGTCCGCCGTCGGCCAGCCGCCCTGTCCGCAGGTCGGTGCGCTCGCCCTGGGCGGCAATCCAGACTTGGCCCGTAGGGTCGAAGGCCATCCCACCGATGTTCGACCCGGCTAGCGTCAGTTGCGCGACATAGACCGGCGTACTCGCCGAGGCCGCGCGGCGGAGCGGTGTGTCCAGGGCCAGCGCGCACTGACCGTCCTGGACATAGCTGAAGGCGACGGGATACGGCTGTGGGTCGTCACCAACGAGGACGCCATACGGCACAGCCAGGGACAGGCAGTCAGCCGCCGGCCGCGCCAACCGCACCTCGCCCGCGCCCGCCGCGACGTCTCCGGTTAGCGCCCCTAACATCACGCCGGCTGTGTAGCCGGGCGCGTAGGTGCGCCAGTCACCATCGCTCTGGAGTACGCCTACGCCTGCCCCGTACAGCACGCCGTCGCGGCGGCCCGTGCCTACCCAGACCTCACCTCTACCGACGGCCAGCGCTGTGATGTTGTTGCTCGGGGGTCCCTCGGTAAGCAGATGAGCCACGACGTGGCCCCGGCGCAGCCGGTCGATGCCTGCCCCGTTGCCCCGGCGGTCGGTGTAGCCCAGCCAGACGCCGTCCTCATCGGGGAGAATAGCGCGCACCGTCGACCCGCTCAACTCACTCAGGTAGCCGCGCCAGATGTCGTCGCGCGGGTCGGCCAGCGTCCCCCGCGTGTCCAGTTCGACCACCCCACGCCCGATGCTGGCGACGCTGGCCGGGGCCATCCAGATGTGGCCCTGGCCGTCCACCGCCAGGGCCAGCATCAGGTCATCTAGCAGCGCGTTGCCGGTCGCGGGGAACTCTGTCCAGGCATCCCCTAGCAGCGTCTGCAGCCCACGCCCGTAGACACCGAACCATTTGCGCCCGCTCGGCTCGATGGCGACAGCGGTCACGGCGTTGACTTTCGGCCAGGCCGGACGCCCCGGTGGGTCGCGGTCCGAGTCGTGCTGATAGTGAGTCCAGCGCTTAGTGACGGGATCGAAGCGGCTGATGCCGCCCGCGCCGTCGAGCGCCCAACGGCCCTGCGCCGTCGGGCCGTGGGTCACGCGGTCGGGCGCGACCCAGCGCCAGCCCGGCCAGGCCGTCGCCCACACCTCGCCGCTGGCCGGGTCGACTGCCAGGTCCGTGATGTTGGGCGACACGACTTCATCGGCGGAGGCATGGAGCGGCCGGGCAGGAGCGCGCCACGTCGTCCACGTCGCGCCGTCAAAGCGCGCTACCCCGCCGCCAAAGAAGACCGAGCCGTCGCAGTTCAGATTGGGTCCGCCGTCTGGCGTCGCGGGACCGTCGCACTCGCCGGCTCGCGCCAGCCGCCGGTCCTGGGCCGCGCCCACCCAGATGCGGCCGACGGCGTCGACGGCGAGGGCCGTCAGGTGATTGGACGGCAGCCCTCCGTCGGTATTCTCGACGGTGTACGTCGTCCACTGACCGCCGGGGGTGAGACGGCTGAGGCCGCGCTGGGTGGCGAACCACTTGTTGCCAGCGGCGTCGACGACCACTTTGCGGACGTCGTTGCCCGCCAGCGGAGTCTGCGGGGCGAGGTATTGGGTGTAGGCTGGGCTGCTGCCCGTGTGGGTCTTCTCGTCCTGAGAGTAGGAAGGATAGGAGGGATAGGAAGGGTAGGAAGCAGGGGATGAGGGGGGCAGGGTGGACATGTCCCAGCGGACGGCGCCGCCCGCGTACGTAGCCGCCCACAGGGCGTCGCCGTCGCGCGCCAGCGCCCAGACGGTGTTGCCGTGGGCGTAGGTAGTCCAGCCGCCGCCCAGGGCATTGACGTCCGGATCGGCCTGGGCGGCGGGCCGGTCGCGGAGGAGCAGGCACACCGCGAGCAAGAGCGCTGCCAGCGCCCCCTTATTCATCCTATCAATCTTGTTAATCTTGTCCATATCGGTCTGGCGCACCGGCGTTGGGGATCATCAAACGGTGGATAAGCGGGCCTCGCAGAATCAACGCGTCGGAGGGCTGTTCGGTTACGCCATTTTTGGGGTTGACAAATCACGACTGTCGCGTATAATAGAGAATGATTATTGATTAAGGATTATTCCTAACTGGTGACTTGAGAGATGAATGTTGATGAACTGGTCACGCGGCTGCGGGC
>CAZLBQ010000598.1:0-3697 GCA_964557745.1 uncultured Anaerolineales bacterium | reverse complement strand
GCCGCGTTAGACCGGCGAGCGGCGCAGGTTCTACCGCCTCCGGCTGCGGGGGCGGGACGGAATAACCGGCATCGGCCACCGCCTTGCTGATGACCGTGAGGTCCACTTGAGATGGATCCAAGTGAATGACAGCCTTCTCAGCGGTGAGCGAGACCTCGACGCTTTCCACACCGGGCAGGGCGGATATCGCTCGTTGGACACTCCTCGTGCATTCCGAGCAATCCATGCCGTTCACCGGTACCTCGAGCATCATACGTGCCGCCATACTCAGTTCTCCTTGGCGGGGTCATAGCGCGTACACTGATAGACACCCTTGGCTACATCAGCCAGCAGTTCCTCGGACAGGCGAAGCAACTGGTTCACCCGCTCATCGGCGAGGCGGTAGTAGACATGGCGACCATGCCTCTCACGCATCACAAGACCGCAGTCGTGTAGACAACTCAGATGGCTGGAGGCATTCGACTGGCTCAACCCCGTCACCTCAATGACTTCGGAGACGCTGCGTGGCCCATCGCGAAGGGCGTCAAGGACGCCCAGGCGTGAAGGGTCTGAGAAACCTCGGAGAAGCTTGGCCCTCAAAGCAATAGATTGAGTATTGGCAGGGATGAGCATGAGCGCTTCAGCCTCCTATGGTCATATCAACATATAATAATACATTATACACAGCAGGCGCGTGAGGTCAAGGCGAGCTACTTCAGGCCCAGGATGGTCAGGTTGACTGATACTGATAGCGCAGCAGGCGCAGAGCATTGAGGACCACGACAATCGTACTACCCTCATGAAGAATGACGGCCCCACTCAGCTGGACAAGTCCGATCACGGACGCCAGAATCAGCAAGATAATCACCCCCAGGGATACGGCTAGGTTCTGCTGGATATTGGCACGGGCAGCCCGGCTTAGCCCGACGGCAAAGGGCAGTCGGTCGAGGTTGTCACCCATCAGAGCGACATCCGCGGTCTCCAGCGCCACCGCTGTTCCTGCGCCGCCCATGGCAATCCCGACCGTGGCGGCGGCCAGAGCTGGCGCGTCATTGACGCCATCCCCCACCATGGCCACCCGCCCATATTGGGTCTCCAGGTCGCGCACCGCTTGGAGCTTATCGTCAGGGAGCAACTCTGCCCGCACGTCGGTCAACCCTACCTCGCGGGCGATCCGCTCGGCCACCTGGCGGTTGTCGCCGGTGAGCATGACCAGATGCTCGACACCGAGAGTCCGCAGTTCTTGCATAGTCTGCGCCACGTTGTCGCGGGCCGTGTCGGCGAGGCCGAGCACGCCCAGGAACGCGCCATTCTGGCTGACGGCCATCGTGGTTCGCCCCTGCTGTTCGAGGGTCGTCACGGTCTGAGTCACCGTCGCGTCGACCCCGTGCCCCGGCGTCTCATCGAAGAGCTTTAGAGAGCCGATGAGCACCGGTTGCCGGTTGACCTCACTGCGAACACCTCGTCCCGGCACGTTCTCCAGGCCACCGGCTGGCGCCGGTTCGACGTTCTCGGCCTGAGCCGCCCGAACAACCGCCTGAGCCAGAGGGTGATTGGACTGCTGCTCGACTCCAGCCGCCACTTGCAGCAGTTCTTCCCGGCGGGTGCCGTTAAGTGGCGCTACATCGGTGACCTCGAACTGTCCCGACGTGATCGTGCCCGTCTTGTCGAAGGCCATGACCCTGGCGCGGCCTAGATTCTCCAGGTGGACACCGCCCTTGATAAGCACGCCGTGGCGGGCCGCCTGGGCAATACCGGCCAGGACGCTCGCGGGCGTCCCGATGGCGAGCGCGCACGGAGAGGCCGCGACGAGCAGTAGCATGGCCCGATAGAAGCTGTCCTGGAGCGACATCCAGCCCAGGAGGGGCGGCACGATGGTCACCAGGACTGCACCGACGAGCACGGCAGGTACGAACCAGGCGGTGAAGCGTTGGGTCAGGAGTTGAGTCGGGCTTTGCTGGCTCTGGGCTTCGGCCACCATCTGCATGACTCGGCTCAGGGTATTGTCGCGGGCCAGGCGCGTGACCTCGATATCCAGGGCGTTGGACTGGTTGATGGTCCCCGCGAACACGTCGTCGCCTGGCCCCTTGGCCACGGGGACACTCTCGCCCGTGATGGGGCTTTGATCCACCTCGCTCTCATTGGCAAGAACTTTCCCGTCGACTGGAATGCGGTCGCCCGGCCGAACGACGACCGTCGCCCCGACGGGAACGTCATCCACGCTCACCTCGCTGAAGCTGTCACCCTGTTTGAGGAGGGCCGTGCGCGGCATCAGCTGGCCGAGAGCGTTCACCGCGTTGCGGGCACGGTCGAGAGCATAGTGCTCGCCTGCGTGACCCAGACTGAACAGGAAGAGCAGGAAGGCGCCTTCGGGCCACTCGCCCAGCACAGCCGCGCCTGCCGCGGCCGCCAGCATGAGCACGTCGGTATCGAACTGACCTTGCAACAGGGCCGGGATGGCGTGGGTGGCGATGTCGTAGCCGCCTGCGATGTAGGCCAGGATGTAGAACACGAGAGCCACCTGAGAGGGCAAGCCGAAGAACCTCTCGCCGACCCATCCTATCAGCAGGAAGAGACCGGCCAGGCCCACCAGAAGCAGTGTCCAGCGATCCTGCATCCAGTGGGGTAGAAACGGCGGGGCGCTGCCGTGGTCATGCTCTTCGTCGGCGGGGCGCGCGGGAGCGTGGGTCTCAGGCGCTGGGCGAGCGGCCAGAGGCCCTGCGCCGAGCCAACGCATGGTGAGTTGGACCTGATCCAGCGTTGTCTGGGTGCTGTCGTAGGCGACGAAGGCCAGACCTGCGGCGTAGTTCACATCGGCATGCAGCACACCGGGCAAGCGGTTGAGGGTGGTCGCCACGACATCCGCCGAGTCGGCGGTCGTGAGACCCGAGAAGGGAATCTGGGCGTGGCGATAGCGGCTCGTCACCTCGGCGCCAGCGTCGCGCGCCATGCGCTCGACCTGACTCAACTCAACCAGGTTGGGGTCGTAGTGGAGGCACAACAGCGCCGACCCATTCTCGCGCACGATATGAGCTTGACTGATACCCTTGCGATGGCTGAGGCGGTCAGTGAGGTATTGAACGCACTTATCGCGCTCATCCATCTCGGGCAGCAGCATAGGGAGATCGATCTGAACGCTCTGAGGCATGGCAGGCTGTCTCCTCGTCTAGGATAGTACACGCCAAACAACAGGCATCACCGCGAGCCGTCAGGCTCGCGGCAAGCCGTAGCAGGGTGAGCACCTTATCGAGGAGGTAGCGGGAACGGAGATAGGTAGAGAGGGTGAACCGAGACCGCGGGCGGCGGGATCACACAGTAGATTGGGTGTGGCGCTTCGACCGCCAGGGCCGATGGCACAACGGCGGCGTGGGAGACGGCGCCACAGGTCGCCTCAACGGGCGAGAGAGGCCTCTCGACCGCGACGGAGGTAGGCCCTTGCTGCTCAAGAGTGCTGAGCAGATCCGACAACGGATGCAGGCACAGGCTGAGCAGCGCTAGTACCCAGAGGGTCTGTCCCAGCCAGAAGACGGCGGGTCTATACAGCTTTCCCGGCCCGACTGAAAGGGGCACGACGATGTAGCCTCATTCCTTCATTCGACCGGCAGGCCCGCCTTCGTCCAGGCTCTCCACCCGCCGAGGAGAACCGACACGTTAGCGAAACCTTGCTCTTGCAGAAGACGCGCCGCACGGGCGCTCGTGTGCTCGTCCATTCAGGCGC
>CAZLBQ010000597.1:0-3698 GCA_964557745.1 uncultured Anaerolineales bacterium | reverse complement strand
CGCTCCTCAGCGAGAGGTTTCAGCGAGAGCGCAGACGCGCGCACCACCTCTGCGACGTCGAGCTCGCGCGGATGCACCGAGGACTCGACCGAGTGCCGGGAGGAGCGCGACGCGGAGAGGATGTCGGCGACGATGGCGAGCAGCCTCTCCCCGCTGCTGAGCGCGGTGTCGACGTGGCGACGTGCGCGGTCGGGAAGGTCCTCGTCCAGAGCCAGCTCGAGGTCCACCAGGCCTCATTGCAGCGCAACAAGTACACCGTGCGGCTGACGGTCGAGAGTGTGACGCCGCGCTCCCTCGGCTTCGTCCAGGCCCGTATCCGCGCGGCCAGCGGCAACGTCACCGACTGGCTGTTCCGCGCCGTGGATGGCCGCTGGGTGATGAGCGAGCCGACGCTCGAAGAGGCCGGACCGGAGCGCGTCGTCCGCACCGACTTCTTCGAGTTCCACGTCTACGCCTGGGCCGACGACGTCAACCCGGTCATCATGGCTATGGTGGAGCAGGCGCGGCGCGAGGTCCAGGCAAAGCTCGGTACAGCCCCCGACCAGGTGGCGCGCGTTGAGATCAAGCCGACGTATAGCGTCCGCCCCTTCGCCGACCCGACCTACCTGGCCTACTACACGTGGGGGCGGCCCCCCATCAGCCCCGACCGCATCGAGATTTTCACCCCCGGCGCCTACACCTTTGGCTTCTACGACCCGAAGCGGGGCTGGCAGGCGACGCTCCAGACGATCCTTATCCACGAATATACCCACCTGGTCCACACGCGCAGCTTCGACAAAGTGGGCTACCTGTGTACCTGGCTGTTCGAGGGACTGGCGGAGTATGTCTCCGGCGCGGACCGCCGCGAGGAGTTGCGCCAGGCGGTCCGTAATGATCACCTGATCCCGCTCGTTGATACCAGTGGCGCGCGCGACAAGCAGGACCTGGCGCACATGGAGACGCTGGAGCACGATGTCAGCCTGGCCTACGCCCTGGCGCAGTCCCTGGTCGCCTACATTGTCGCGCAGCACGGTGGGCTGGACGGCTACTGGAAGCTGGCCCACGAGTACGAGCACACCCAGAAGATCGAGATGGCCTTGCCCGCCGCCTTCGGTGTCAGCCTAGAGCAATTCGAGCGCGGCTGGCGGGGCTGGTTACGCGCGACTTATGGGCGGTAACGCCCTTTAACAAGGAGCTGCCATATGGCGATTCTGCTAGGTATGATTGTGGGTTTCATCGCCTGGTTCCTGGTGCGCTACCTGCTCGGCGGGCTGTACACCGTCGACCAGAACGAGCGCGCGGTCAAGACGAGCTTCGGCCGCGCCGACCGCCTCCCCAACAAGACGACGCTCGACGACCCGATGGCCGAGACGCTGCGCGCGGAGGAGCGCGACCGCTATCGCTATCCCCAGGTGCGCGTCATCCCGCCCGGCGGCCCATACTACAAGTGGCCGTGGGAGAAGATTCACAAGGTGTCCATCGCCACTCAGACGGTCAACATGGCCTACGACCCTGAGTCGCCGGAAGCCAACCAGGGCGGGACGGTGCTGGAGGCCGTCACCAAGGACCAGCTCAACATCGGCTTGCAGGGTCAGATCCGCTACCGCGTCAGCGAGCGCAACCTGTACGCCTACCTGTTCGGCGTCAAGCAGCCTATTGCCCACGTCATGGGCTACTTCATCTCCGTCCTGCGCGAGCGCATCGCCAACTTCGAAGCGCCCAAGAGCGCCCTGGCGGGCGACGGCGCGGTCGTCGACCCCGGCATCTTCGCCGGCGTGTCCATCAATGACCTGCGCAAGAACCTGCGCGACCTCAACGAGTTGATGGAGCGCGAGTGCGCCTCCTCCGAAGCCCGCTACGGCATCACCCTGGATGCTTCGCTCATCACCGGCATCGAGCCGCCGCCCGATGTCGAGTCGGCGCTGGCCGCCATCAACACCGCCCACAACCAGGTGTCGTCTGACATCAGCCTGGCGCAGGCGGGCGCCGACCAGCGCCTCGTCCAGTCGCGGCGCGCCGTCGAGATTGAGACGCTCAAGGCGCAGGCCGAGGTCGAGCCGCTGCTGGCGCTGGCCCAGCAGTTGGGCGCCCTCAAGCAGTCCAGTCCGAATGCGTTGCCGCTCTACCTGCGCAACGTCCGCCTGGGCCTCTACCAGCGCGCTCAGCAGGTCATCAAGGAGGTGAAGGCGTCATGAGCTTCCTCATCCAGTTCTTCGTCGCCGCCGTGCTGACATTCGCGCTGTCGTTTGTCATCGTGCCCGCGCTGCTGGCCCTGGCCCGTTTCTTCGGCCTGTACAGCATCGTGGAGGAGGGGACGTGCCAGGTGTTTGTCCTGTTTGGCCGCGTCGTGGCGACGCTGACCGAGCCGGGGCTAAACATCCTGCCGCTGAAGATCGGCCCGGCGGCCTTCGTCCTCCCCTTCTCGGGCCGCAAGCACGTCCTCGACATGCGCCTCGACCAGGTCTACCTGCGCAGCCAGGCCGTCAACTCTGAGGAAGGCGCGCCGATGGGCATTGGCATCTGGTACGAGATGTTCGTCAGTGACCCAGTGGCCTTCCTGTTCAAGAATGCCGACCCACGCGGCTCGCTGGCCGCCAACGTCGGCAACGCTGTGGTGCGGGTGCTGAGCAACCTGCCCCTGGCGCAGATGCTGGAAGACCGCCACGCCATGAGTCAGACGGTGCGCGAGGAGGTGTCGCCCAAGTCCCACGAGTGGGGCTATCGCCTCGGCTCGGTCTACATCCGCAAAGTCCACTTCCGCGACGACCAGATGATCCGCCAGATCGAGGCGAAGGTTGTCAACCGCCTGCGCCAGGTGACGGCGGCCATCAAGCAGGATGGCGCCAACCAGGTCAGCGTCATCACCAGCACCGCCGAGCGCCAGGCGGCCGTCGAGTTCGCGCGGGCGCAGGCGATGCGGCCGCAGATCGTCGGCGCGGCCTTGCAGCAGATTTCCGCCGATCCGCAGGTATCCGAGGCGCTGTTCGAGATTCTGGAGACGCAGCGGCTGCTCGACGGCCAGAGCCGCCTGACGCTGCTCCCGGATGGCAATGGGCTGCTGCCGCAGTTGCTGGCGGCCGGGACCGTCGGCCCCGACGGGAAGAAGTAGTATCGCCGCCTGACCTGGTGGTCGAGATCGACATCACTCACTCGTCGCTGGATCGGCTGGGCATCAACGCCGCGTTCGGCGTCCCCGAAGTCTGGCGCTACGACGGCGCCGACCTACATGTCTACCGGCTGGCGGACGGGCAGATGGTCGAAGGGGAGGCCAGCGGCGTCTTCCCCTTCCTCCCCCTGAGCGAGGTACGGCGCTTTATCGCGCTCCGCGCCCAGTTGAGTGAGACGGATGTAGTGCGTCAATGGCGAAGCTGGGTACAGTCGATAAACTGGCGCTCGCCGGCCAAGACCTGACAGGTTTTGAAAGCCTGTCAGGTCTTCTATATCGTCATCTGAGGACCGACTGAAATGACGACGCGCAGACAGGTCAGCTTGGTACACGTGGGGGAGTACGTGGCGGAAGTCGACATTGACCTTATCATCACCGACGATGAGTGGTCGCCGTACCTGTCGGTTGACGATGCGTACAAGCTGGATGACGTGCGCCAGGCGCTCGCGGCCCACGACCTTGAAACAGCGGCCAGGCACGCTCGTGTCTTCCGCCTCGTCCCCGTGTCCGCGCCCTGATCAGTGGCGGAAGTGGCGCATGCCGGTGAAGACCA
>CAZLBQ010000596.1:0-3701 GCA_964557745.1 uncultured Anaerolineales bacterium | reverse complement strand
AACGGCCCCCAGCCCTTCGCCTTCGTCGTCGGCGGCGGCTGCCCGTTTAGCGACGTGCCCCCGCCTCCCCCCTCCACGCCCGCGGCGCCGAGTAATCTCCGGGCGACCGCGGTGTCCAAGCGCCAGATTAACCTGACGTGGACCGACAACGCGACCACCGAGACCGGCTTCACCATCCAGCGCTCCACCAGCTCGTCCTTCACTAACCCGACGGTGGTCTCGGTGGGCGCCAATGTCGCCTCGTACGCGATGACGGGTCTCGCCGCGAACACCACCTACTACTTCCGCGTGCAGGCCACTAACGGCGCGGCCGCCTCGGCGTACTCCAACACAGCGAGCGCCAAGACACCGCGCAAGTAGCGGGCGGGCAGGCAGGCTAGACCAGCCACCATAGCGTCAAACAGCCCTGGCGGTGAGTACCGGACTCACCGCCAGGGCTGTTATGTGCCCCGATAACGCCATGCGCCGAGGCGAGAACCCCGGACGACGGGCATGCTGAACGGAGCGAAGCATCTCCTCCGCCAGCCTCGCTAGATGAGACCCCGCACTGCGTTCGGGGTGACGGTCGAAGGTTCTGAGCGGAACGAGGGAGAGGTTTTCCTGGCAGAGGGCTAGACTGGCTCCTGATCGGCCGCGCCATCAGGGACACTGGCGAGCAGATGACGCATGTGCGCCAACCAGTCGGTGGGCCGGCCGACAGGCCCGACCGTCGCCAGCACGGCGTGGGTCTGCGGGCTGAGGGCGTCATCGAGACGCGGGCCGAGATCGGTCAGCACAGCGGCCAGGGCGATGCTGTGCCGAATGTACCAACTGGCGACTTCGACCAGCAGCCGCTGACGGGTGCGCACGCTCAGCGCCGCGTCGTCCCCTACAATCTCCCCGGCCAGCACCTCGTCGCCATCGGGCACGAGCACCAACCAGCGGGCGCGGTCCTCCGGCGCGACCCGGTAGCGGTAGAGGTGGCCCTGGCAGCCGCCGCACTCCTCGTCGCAGGCAGCCAGACAGAGGGTCGTGATATTCACCCCGCGCGCCGCGACGCGCCGCAGCGGCTCGGCCAACTGCCGCGCTTCGGGCGGCCAGATGGCAACCAACAGGTGTTCCCTGGCTCCATCCATCAGCGCCACCGCCTGCTCCAACAACACCCCGTAGCCATGCGTGCTCCAGACGTGCTCGCGCTCGACGGGCGAGGCGATGGCGCTCAGGGAGCGCTCGGCGACCTCAAGGGTCGCCTGGAAGCGGCTACCGAGACGACGGACCATCTCCCCTGGCGAGACGGGCGCATAACGGACCACATCCGGGCTTTCCACCCGTAGGACCGCGCCGCGCTCCTCAAGCTTCGCCAGCACGGCATAGATATTGGCGCGCGGGATGCCCGAGTGCTTGGCTAGCTCGTAGCCGTTGAGCGGGCTGCGGCGCAACAGCGTGGCGTAGGCTTTCGCCTCATACTCCCCAAACCCCAACTGCTGTAGGTACTCAATCGCGTCGGCCATCGCGTCTCCTCGTAGTCGTTGTTGGCACAACTACTGCTGCTATCATAGGCGAAGAGCCGACCCATGTCAAATGCGGGTTTTTCGCCGGCGGGAAATCCAAGTCGGAAATCTGGGGACAACCATGGCGACGTATGATAGATTGAATAGTGGTTGTTGGTACAACTACTATTTAACACGACTGAGAGTCGAGCCTGGGTTATTCAGGAGGCAAGAGTGTCCCACTACAAGTACCTCATCGTCGGTGGCGGGATGACGGCCAGCGCCGCCATCCAGGGTATTCGCGAGCTAGACCAGCAGCACCCCATCGGCCTGCTCAGTTCGGAGCTGGACCCGCCCTACAATCGGCCCCCGCTGTCCAAGGGCCTGTGGAAGGGAGACAAGCTCGACACCGTCTGGTCCACGTTCGACGACCAGGGCGTCGAGCTGCATCTGGGACGGACGGCGCAGCGCCTCGACTTGTTGGCCAAAGAGGTCCTCGACAACACCGGGGCGCGCACCACTTTCGACAAACTCTTGCTGGCGACCGGCGGCGCCCCACGACGCTTACCCTTTGGCGGGGATGACATCATCTACTACCGCACCCTGCCCGACTATCGCCGCCTGCGCGCCCTGACGGAGCGCGGCCAGCGGTTTGCCGTCATCGGCGGCGGCTTCATCGGCTGGGAGATGGCGGCGGCGCTGGCGATGAACGGGAAAGACGTAGTCATGGCCTTCCCGGAGCCGTCCATCGGCCATCGCATCTATCCAGCCGACCTGGGCCAGTTCCTGAATGAGTTCTATCGCCAGAAAGGGGTGGATGTCCTGGCCGAGACGACAGTGGTGGATGTGAGCCGCCGGGGCGCGCAGCTGGTGGTGAAGACCCAGGACAAGGGCACGCAGCGCAGTCGGGATGTCGTCGTCGATGGCGTCGTCGCGGGCATTGGCATTCAGCCCAACGTCGCGCTGGCCGCGGCGGCGGGGCTAGAAGTCTCGGACGGTGTCGTGGTAGACGAGTATCTCACTGCCAGCCACCCGGACGTCTACGCGGCGGGCGACGTCGCCAACGTCTACAGCCCGGCGCTTGGCAAGCGGCGGCGAGTGGAGCACGAGGACAACGCCAACACCATGGGCCGTCACGCGGGCCGCGCGATGGCCGGCGCCCACGACCCCTACACCCATCTCCCTTTCTTCTACTCCGACCTGTTCGACCTGGGCTACGAGGCCGTCGGCGAGCTGGACTCGCGCCTGGACACCGAGGCCGACTGGAAAGAGCCGTACCACGAAGGAGTGGTTTACTATCGAGAGGGCGGCCGCGTGCGCGGCGTCCTGCTGTGGAACGTCTGGGAGCAGGTGGAGTCGGCTCGGCAATTGATTACCCAGACCGACTCCAAGGCTGACAGCCATCTCCCCCACCTATCGCCCGCCGCTCTCTAACCCAGTGAAGGATTCACGTGAGGAAATCATGTCTCTTAACTCAGTCCACCCCGTCCGCGACGGCTTGACGCCACTCGACCTCCGCGCCCGCCACGTCTCGGACGATGAGCTACGCCGCTTCGAGCGCTACATGAGCGAGATTTTTGGCGCCTTCGGCATGGATCTCGACACCCCTGGCACGCAAGCCACGCCCCGGCGCTTCATCCGCGCCTTGTGGGACGCAACGGCGGGCTACGACGGCGACCCCAAACTCCTGACGGTCTTCGAGACCGAGTGCCACGGCGGCCCGGACTGCCGCCTGAGCCAGGTCGTCGAGGGGCCGATTCAGTTCTACGCCCTGTGCGAGCACCACGCCCTGCCCTTCTACGGCCACGCGTACGTCGGCTATATCGCCCACGAGCACATCATCGGCATCTCGAAGCTGACGCGCCTGGTGCGCCTGTACGCGCGCCGCTTCACGGTGCAGGAGCGCGTGGGCCAGCAGATCGCCAACGCCCTCGAGGCCATGCTCCACCCGCACGGGGTGGCCGTGTACCTGGAAGCGCATCACATGTGTACCCAGATGCGCGGCGTGGAGGAGACCACACCCATGACGCGTACCACCTTCTGGCGCGGCGAGTACGACAACAACCCGGCCTTGCGCTCCGAGTTCTTCGTCGCCTGTGGACTCCAACGATTACGACCCTGACCCCCCTCGCAACGCTGTACGAGACGGAGCGCGGCCAGGACAGCCCGCTGCCGCCCGAGTTGGCGCGACCGTGCGGCCGCCTCGACCTCCCCCGGCTCCCGTACCGACCG
>CAZLBQ010000595.1:0-3707 GCA_964557745.1 uncultured Anaerolineales bacterium | reverse complement strand
TGGCTGTCACCCGCAAATCATGTCGGCGTGGATCGAACACCCAGCGAGAGGGGGTTCCGGGTCGAACGAGAGAGCATGGGCGAGATGCGCTTGCCCGCAAATGCCATGTCTGGCGCGTCCACGGCCCGCGCCGTCGAAACCTTCCCCATCAGCCCCTTGCGCTTCCAGCGCTCGTTCCTGCGCGCCCTGGGCCTCATCAAGCTGTGCGCGGCGCAGGTCAACGAGGACCTGGGCTTACTGCCTGCCGACAAGTCCAAGCTGATCCAGGCGGCGGCGCAGGAGGTCGCGGACGGCCTGTGGGACGCTGAATTCCCGATTGATGTCTTCCAAACCGGCTCCGGCACGTCGACCAACATGAATGCCAATGAGGTCATCGCCAGCCGCTGCCGCCAACTCAACCCCAATCTCAAAATCCACCCCAATGACGACGTCAACATGGGGCAGAGCAGCAACGACGTCATCCCGGCTGCCATCCATGTCGCCGCCTACCTCGAAGTGGCCGAGAGCCTGCTGCCCGCCCTGACCCATCTGGAAGGCACGCTGCGGCGCCGCGCTGAGGAGACGCACGACGTCATCAAGACCGGCCGCACCCATCTCATGGACGCCATGCCGGTCCGGCTGGGCCAGCAGGTGAGCGGTTGGGCCACCCAGGTCGCCCACGCCCGCGAGCGGGTCCAGGCCAGCCTGCCCCACGTCGCCCAACTGGCCCTCGGAGGGACGGCTGTCGGCACAGGCATCAACGCCCACCCCGAGTTTGGCAAGCGCATCGCGGCCGCGCTGGCCCAGAAGACGGGCCTGCCCTTTGTCGAGGCCGACAACCACTTCGAGGCCCAGGCGGCGCAGGACACGGCGGCCGAGCTAAGCGGGCAGTTGAAGGCGTACGCGGCGGGCCTGATGAAGATCGCCAACGACCTGCGCTGGATGAACAGCGGCCCGCAGGCCGGGCTGGGCGAGATCGTCCTACCTGCGCTCCAGCCCGGCTCGTCCATCATGCCGGGCAAAATCAATCCGGTCATCCCGGAGGCGACGATGATGGTGTGTGCGCAGGTCATCGGCAACGACCTGACCGTGACCATCGGTGCGCAGATGGGCAACTTTGAACTCAACGTGATGCTGCCCGTCATCGCCTACAACCTGCTGCAGTCCATCGAGCTGCTCGCGAGCGCCTCGCGCGTCCTGGCGGACAAGGCAGTCGCCGGCTTCACCGTTAACCGGGACGCGATTGCCGAGACGGTCGAGAAGAACCCGATCATGGTCACGGCGCTTAACCCCATCATCGGCTACGAGATGGGGGCGAAGATCGCCAAGCGCGCCTATGCCGAGGGGCGGCGGGTCAAGGAAGTCGCTCAAGAGATGACGAATCTGTCGGCGGCGGAGTTGGATAAGCTGCTAGACCCCGCCGACCTGACCGAGGGCGGCATTAAGGGTGGTGGTGGCGGTGGCGGATAAGCCGCAGCCGCCACGGACAACTGAGGGCGAGCCGTCGCTCATCCCCTCGTATATGCGGCACGAGGCGAGCGGTCCCTTACGCAGCCGCCAGACCTTCGAGGAGATGCGGACGCTGGGGCGGCGCGGGCCGGGCATCGGCGCGACGCTAGCCGTGGCCGCCGGCCTGCTCATCCTGCTCGGTCTGCTCGGCGTTGGGGCCTGGAATCTGTGGCGAGGCGGCGGGGGGGAGATGCGAGTGGCCGCGGCGACGGCGACCCTGCCGCCACCGGCGGTGGCGGTCGAGATGACAAAGGCGCCGACGCCGACAGCGGCGGGTGGGAGTGACGCCACGGCCAGCACAGGCGCCCTCCCCTTGCCGCCAGGCCGCCAGCCGCGTGACCTGGGTACGCCGGAGGTCGCGCCGACCGCCGCGCCGTCGCCCGCTGCGTCGACCATCGTCGGCAAAGCCTCTCCCGCGGTGAGCGAGGCGCCGACCGCAAGCCCATCGGCCGCGCCGACGGTCGGTCCGTCGGGGACACCGCCGGCAGGGCCGGTCCTGATGCGGCCCAACGGGGCCTTGATCCGTGCGCCACGCCTCAGCGGGAACGGCGTGCCGTCGATTGACAACCTCGCCGAGCGGCTGACCAGGGCGAACGCCCTCGCCTACGCCGTCGACTCGCCGGTGTTCGGCGCGAGCAGTTGGAGCGGCGCCAGCGACCTGAGTGGGCAACTCGAGCCGGGCTGGGACAGCGCCAATCTCTACCTGCTGACGCGGGTGACAGACGACGTGTTCGTCCAGGAGGCGTCGGGCATCCTGATCTACCAGGGGGATAGCATCGAGGTCCAGTTCGACGCCGACCTGGCTGGTGACTTCACCAGCCGCGTCTACAACGACGACGACTGGCAGATTGTCCTCTCGCCGGGCAACCTGCTGGCTCCTAACGCCCAGTGGGAGTGGTGGGTCTATCGCGGGGCGCCGGGCACGGGCAAGATTCAGATTGCTACGCAACGCACCGACACAGGCTATGTCCTGGCTGCCGCCATACCCTGGACGCTGCTGCGGGTCGCGCCCAAAGAGGGGGCCGTGTACGGCTTTGCGCTCAACATCAACGACAACGATACACCGGGCGCCCTCCAGCAGAAGAGCATGGTGTCGACGTCGCCCGTGCGCCAGCTCAACGACCCGACCAGTTGGGGGACGCTGCAACTGACGGGGACGCAGCCGTGATCTGCCCGCAGTTCGGAGCGGAGAACAGCCCGCAGCGCAACTTCTGCTACGTGTGCGCCGCGCCGCTGCGCGCTGGCGTGGCAACGCCCGGCGCGGCCCCGGCGGCCGACCGGCTAGCGCCGCCCGACCGTCCGCTCACGCCCCCGCCCTCCCCCACACCGGCCCCTGCGCCCCAGTGGACGCCGCCCGCGCCACCGCAGAGCGTGCCGTCTGCCCCGCAATCCGTGACGCCAACGCCAACCGCGACGCCGACGCGCGCCCCGGCGGCTCCCCCATCCCTGCTCACCGAACCCGAGCGCCGGGGCGTACCCGGCTGGCTGTGGCTCATCGGCGCGCTGCTGCTCGGCGCGGTCATCGTGTACGCCGGGTTCAGGATGCTGGGGGGCAACGCACCGGCGCCGTCGGCGCAACCCACTGGTGTGGCGAGGGGCGGCGCGACAGGACCGACACCCTTGCCCTCCGCGACGCCTGTACCCCGCGTGCGCCCTGGCCCGCGACTGCTCGTGCCTCGCGCCGACGGCCGCCCCGTCATCGACGGCCAATTGGCGGGGGAGTGGGGCGGGAGTGGCTTCCCGGTGAGCGCGGTGACGCTGGGCGCGGACGCCTACAAGGGACCAAACGACCTGAGCGGCTCGCTGTGGTACGCCTGGGACAACGCCAACCTCTATGTCGCGTGCGCCGTCCTCGACGACGTCTTTAGCCAGCCCAGCCGGGGCGAGACGCTGTGGCGCGGCGACAGTCTCGAAATTCAGTGGGACACCGACCTGCCAGGCGACTTCGACGTCAACGACTTCAACGCCGACGACTGGCACATTGGGCTGTCGCCCGGCAACTTCCGCGACACGCCGCCGGAGGCGTATGTCTGGACACCCCGCGCCCTGCCGGGCAGCGCGACGGGCATTCAGGTGGCGGCGCAGCGCACAACGACGGCTGACGGCCGCCAGGGATACACGCTTGAAGCCGCCATCCCGTGGCAGCTGCTCCTGGTCGTGCCGCGCGCCAACCAGACCTTCGGCTTCACGTTCTGCATCAGCGACAATGATCAGCCAAC
>CAZLBQ010000594.1:0-3713 GCA_964557745.1 uncultured Anaerolineales bacterium | reverse complement strand
CTCAACTTCGCCATCCGCGACGCCATCCCGCACATGCAGAAGGTGGCCGACGACAACCCCAACGCCCAGGTGCTCGTCCGCGCCCTGGCCTTCTCCAGTGGGGCGACGTGGCACGTCTCGCAGCCGACCCCCGTCGCCGACTTCAAGTGGGTCGACCTTAAGGCGGGTGGCGTGACCGACATGGGGCGCGCGTTGGCGATGATTGCCGACGCCCTCAAGATTCCGCCCATGACCGAGCGCGCCCTGCCGCCGGTCCTCGTCCTCATCTCCGACGGCCAGCCCACCGACGACTTCGAGACCGGGCTGCGGCAACTCATGGACCAGCCGTGGGGCAAGAAGGCGGTGCGCATCGCCATCGCCATTGGCGACGACGCCGACAAGGAAGTCCTCCGCAAGTTCATGGGCAACCCTGAGCTGGAGCCGCTCCAGGCCAACAACCCGGAGGCGCTCGTCGCCCACATCAAGTGGGTCTCGACGGCGGTCTTGCAGTCGGCGTCGTCGCCGGCGAGCCAGACGGCGGCCAACGTGCCCGGCGCGAACGTCCCGATCCCCACCGCGCCCGACCCGAACGCCGGACCGGCGTCGGCCAACGACGTGTGGTGACGGACCGCGCGATGGACTACCCTATGCCTGGCCACGCCTGGTGGGTCATCGGCGAGAGCGTGCGTGGCGCGTCCCACATCCGTGCCGACCTGCCCAACCAGGACGCGCTGGCCTGGCTGCCCGCGTCGGGCGAGGGCTGCCCGCTCGTCGTAGCCGTCGCCGACGGCCACGGCAGCGCCAAGAGCTTCCGCAGCGACCGCGGGGCGCGCTTCGCGGTGGCCGTGGCGTTGGCTGTCATGGCTGAGTTCCTGGACGGCCAGGGCGACGAGGCGAGCCTGTCGGCGGTCAAGCGGCTGGCCGAGGACAAAGCGCCGCAGGAGATGGCGCGGCGCTGGCGGGAACTTGTCGAGGCCGACCTGGCCGCCGAACCGTTCACCGACGAGGAGTGGGCGAGGCTAGAGGCGCGGGACGGCGCGCGGGGCCGCCGCAAAGTCGAGGCGACCCCGGTCCTCGCCTACGGCGCGACGCTGCTGACAGCCTTGGCGACGGACGCCTACTTCCTGTACCTCCAGTTGGGCGACGGCGACATCCTGACGGTGAGCGCCGAAGGCGAAGTCAGCCGCCCGCTGCCCCGCGACGAGCGCCTGTTCGCCAACGAGACGACGTCGCTGTCGGGGAAGGACGCCTGGCGCGACTTCCGCGTCGGCTTCCAGGCGTTGTCCGGCCCGCCCCCCGCTCTCGTCCTGCTCGCCACCGACGGCTACGCCAACTCGTTCGTCAACGACACCGCCTTCCAGCAGGTCGGTATCGACCTGCTGGCGATGCTGCGCGAGGACGGGGTCGACGCCGTCCGCGCCGGGCTGCCGACCTGGCTTGAGGAAGCGTCGGCGGCGGGCAGCGGCGACGACATCACGGTGGCGCTGATCTGGACCGAGGACAGCCCGCCGACCACCGACCCCTGACGGCTGACGGCTGACCGCTGACGACGGGTGGCTGCCTTCCGCCTTCTGCCTTCTACTTACTGGCGACTGACCACTATGACTGACCAGCCCCATGTTGTCATTGTCCTGGCCCGCTGCCGCCACACGCGGCGGCCCTTCGCCGTGCGCTTCGAGGAGAAGCGGCCCGGCCTCTGGCTGGCCGACTGGGCCTTCGCCATCCAGGAGGGCCGCGCCCAGCGCGAGGGCTACGACCGCACGACCATCGAGGGCCGCTTCGGCTTCGACGCCGACTTTCCTGGCTGCCCGCACTGCTACGCCCGCCGCCTGGTCAAGCACCGCTGTGGCAAGCTGCTGTGCTACGACGAGAAGGGCGGGACGCTGACCTGCCCGTGGTGCGGCGTGAGCGGGACGGTCAGCGGGACGACGGACACCATCGAGGTGGACGCCGACCGATGACCGAGCCGAGTGGTCCGGATGTCGCCCGCGCCCGCCTACGGGAACTCGTCGCCACGTATGGCCGCGCGGTCCTCGACGACCCGCGCCGCTGCGAGGCCCTACTGCGCGACCTGTGCGGCGACCGCCGCCGCGAGGTCAACCTGCTGGTCAGTGCGCTGCGCGAGCGCGTCCCGATGGACCTGCTCAACGCCTCGGCGGGCGTGCCCAGGGGCTTTCTCATCACCCAACTGGCCCAGCGCCTCCACGACAACCTGGGCATCGCCGACGCCTTCGCCCGCTGGGCCGTCGAGTCGTGGGCGCTGGCGCTGGGCCTGGTCGCCGAGGCCGACCTCCTCCCGCCGCCCCCGCCCGCTGCCCCGACAGTGTCCGCCCCGTCGCTCCCGTCCCGCTCCGCCGCCGAGTACATCATCGACCCCAGCGGGCGCGGCGACTATCGCACGCTCGGTGAGGCGCTACGCCGCGTCGCGGCCAACGCGCGCCTCCTCGTCCAGCCAGGGGTCTACCGTGAGAGCCTGTTTCTCGACAAGCCGGTCGAGATTCAGGGCCAGGGGCCGCTGGACAAGGTGGTCATCAGCGCCGACGACGCGGCGTGTATCGTAGCGATGGCCTCGGCCACGCTGCGTGGCCTGACCCTCACCCGCTGGGGAACGAAGACGAAGGGGGCCGCGTTGGACGTGACGCGCGGCAGCCTGACGCTAGACGGCTGCGCTGTGTCGGCGACAGCGCGGGCCTGCATCGCCGTCGGCGGGCGGGGCGCGAGCCTGACGGCGCGCCGCTGCCAGGTCCACGACGGGGCTAACACGGGGCTGCTCTTCTACGACGAGGCGACGGGCGTGCTGGAGGACTGCGACATCGTGCGTCAGGGGATGAACGGCGTGCAGATTACCCAGGGCGCGAACCCGACGCTCACAGGGTGCCAGGTGCGCCAGGGGCGCGAGATTGGGGTGTGGGTGGACGACGCCGGGCGCGGGACGCTCGACGGCTGTTCCATCGTCGGCAACCTGTTCCAGGGCGTACTCATCGGCAAGGCCGGCGCGCCGACCATTCGCCGCTGCACAATCCGCGGCAACAGCGTCGGGGTGTGGGTGGCCCAGGGCGCCGCGGGGCTGGTCGAGCAGTGCGAGATTATCGGCAACCGCGAGCGCTCCTGGTACGCCGAGCCGGGCCACCACGTTGTCCGGCGTGGTAATCGGGAGTATTAGGCGCCGACGGACTATGGACCAATGACGATGGATGGTCAGGTTCGCTAAGCGTGACGCTGCAGCGACGCAAGGGGAATGAGCATGAATCAGATTCTGAAGATTGGGCAAACGGTAAAGCTGGAGAAGTCGGGCAAGGAGGTGCGCGTCGACGCGTTCCTGGGCGGCGGCGGTCAGGGCGAGGTCTACCGCGCCCTGCTGGACGGCAGTCCTTTCGCCCTGAAGTGGTACTTCCCCCAGACCGGGACGCGCGAGCAGCGCGGCGGCCTCGAACTCATCATTGGCAAGGGGGCGCCCAACGCCAAGTTCTTGTGGCCGATGGAGCTGGCGTCGGCGCGGGGTGTGCCGGCCTTCGGCTACATCATGCCCTTGCGGCCGGCCAACTATAAGAACATCGTCGACCTGATGAAGCGGCGCATCGAGCCGACCTTCCGCGCCCTGAGCACGGCGGGCTTCGAGCTGGCCGACAGCTTCTTACAGTTGCACGCGAAGGGCCTGTGCTACCGCGACATCTCGTTTGGCAACGTCTTCTTCGACCCCAAGAACGGCGACGTCCTCATCGCCGACAACGACA
>CAZLBQ010000593.1:0-3732 GCA_964557745.1 uncultured Anaerolineales bacterium | reverse complement strand
CGCCACGGCTTCGTCGTCCTTGACCGAGCCGCCGGGCTGGATAAACGCCGTCACGCCGGCCTGGCAAGCCACCTCGACGCCGTCGGGGAAGGGGAAGAAAGCGTCAGAGGCCAGGACGGCCCCCTGCGCCTTGTCGCCCGCGCGCTGGACGGCGATGCGCACCGAGTCGACGCGGTTGGGCTGGCCGGGGCCGATGCCGACGGTGCGCGTCCCCTGCGCCAGGACGATGGCGTTGGACTTCACGGCGCGGCACACCCGCCACGCGAACACCAGCCCCTCCCACTCCGGCTCGGTCGGGTGGCGCTTCGTCTTCTCTGTCAGCCAGTCGATGTCCAGGCTGTCGCTCTCCTGAACGAGCAGCCCGCCGTGGACGCCGTGGGCCATGACCGTCGGCTCGGGCAGCGCAGAGAGCTGGAGGACGCGTAAGTTCTTCTTTTTGGTCAGCAGAGCCAGGGCGTCCGGGTGGTAGGCCGGGGCGATCATGGCGTCGGTCTTAACGGCCATCGCCTCGGCGGTGCGCACGTCGACGGGACGGTTGAGGGCCACCACGCCGCCGAAGGCCGACATGGGGTCACACTCGAAGGCCTGGGTGTAGGCGTCCACCAGGCGTTCGGCGCTGGCGACGCCACACGGCGTGGCGTGCTTGATGATAGCGACCGTCGGCTTGGCGAAGCTGTACGCCAGCGCCCAGGCTGTGTCCAGGTCGAGCAGGTTGGTGTAGCTGAGGGCCGGGCCATGCATCTGGCGGGCATCGGCCAGGCCGGGCGCGCCCTCGCCGGGCGGCATGGTGCGGTAGAAGGCGGCGCGCTGGTGCGGGTTCTCGCCGTAGCGCAGGTCGGCCACCTTAGTGAGCACCATCGGCAGGGTCATGGGCGCCACGCTCGCCGCCTCGCCGCGCGCGCCGGCCCGCGTCAGGCCGCGCTCCTCCCCAGCCGTCGGCTGCGCGCCCCACTCCGTCGCCCCCACCTGGGCCGCGAGGTAACGCGTGATGGCCGCGTCGTACCGCGTGGTATGTTCGAACGCCTTGAGCGCCAGGCGCAGCCGCGTGGACTGTGTCGTGTCCCCCTCGGCTCGCAGCTCCTGGAGGAGCGTCGGGTAGTCCGCCGGGTCGCAGGCGACTGTCACCCAGGCGTGGTTCTTGGCTGCCGCCCGCAGGAGCGTCACGCCGCCGATGTCAATTTGCTCGACGGCCTGCTCGAGCGTCGCGCCCTGGCGCACTGTCTCGGCGAACGGGTACAGGTTGCACACGACGAGGTCAATAGGCTCCAGGTTCAACTGGGCCAGTTCGGCCAGCCCGGCCTCGGTGCGCGGCGCGAGCAGCCCGGCGTGGACGGCCGGGTGGAGGGTCTTGACCCGCCCACCCAACACTTCGGGAAAGCCGGTCACGTCGGCTACCTCGGTCACGAGCAGCCCGGCCTCGCGCAGCGCCTGGGCCGTCTTGCCCGACGCGATCATTGCGACGCCCGCCTGGTGTAGTCCCTGGGCCAACTCGACCAGCCCGGTCTTATCGTAGACACTCAGCAACGCCCGCTTGAGCATAGGGGTCCCCTTCACTTCCGCCGCCGCTGGAGTTCGGCTTCGACTTCGTCCAGCGTGATACCACTGTCGACCATCAGCACGAGCAGGTGGTAGAGCAGGTCGCCAATCTCATAGACGGTGTGGTCGTGGTCGCCGTCCTTGGCGGCCAGCGCCACCTCGACGGCCTCCTCGGCCACCTTCTTGACAATCTCGCCCTGGCCCTGACTAAACAGCTTGGCCGTGTACGAGCCGGGCGGCGGGTTGAGCTTGCGCTCCTGGATGAGGCCGTATAGTTCGGTCAGGATGGTCATGATGGCTCGCCTGTCTCACTCAATACGTTAAAGAAGCACGTGTCGGCCCCGGTGTGGCAGGCCGGACCGTGGGGATGGACGCGGACCAGGACGGCGTCGCCGTCGCAGTCCAGGCGCACCTCGACCACCTGTTGGGTGTGGCCGCTCGTGCGCCCCTTATGCCAGATTTCGCGGCGGCTGCGGCTCCAGAAGTGCGTCTCGCCCGTCGCCAGCGTCAGATGCAAGGCCGTCGGGTTCAGGTAGGCCAGGGTCAAGACGGCGCCCGTGTCGGCGTCCTGGACGATGGCCGGGCAGAGGCCCTGAGTATCCCAGCGCACCCGCGCCTCGGCCTCGCGCCACGCAGTGGGTAGCTCGCCAGCGCGGGCCAGGAGGTCGACGCGGGCGGCGAGCAGGTCAGGGTGCAGCCGCCAGCCGAGCCGGTCGCGCTCGCGGTAGAACCAGTCGACGATGACGAGCGCGGCGCGGTCCAGCGACACGTCGAGGGCGGCTTGCAGGTCGTCGGCATAGCCCGGCGCGAAGTCCGACGTCGGGTCCAGGGCGATCTTGTCAGCGACGAAGAGCGTCTTGTCCAGGTCGGTCGCGCCGTAGCGCAAGGTGGTGTGGCAGCGCACGGCGTCCAGGACGAGCGGGTCGTGGATACCAAAGTACGTCTCGCCGAGCCAGGCGGAGAGGCGGCCGTGGATGACGGCGGGGATGGCGCGGTCGGCCGGCGTCAGGACGATGCCCAGCGCCTCGGCCACCGCAACCGCCTGCGACCGCGACACAACGGTCCCGGCGTCGTGCAGCCAGCCGGTCGTGCGGGCCTGCGCCGCGTCGACACCGAAGCGGCCGGCCAGCCGCACGGCCTCCTCGGCGACGGCGCGCACGTGCGCCACCGCCGCCGGGCGGCCATACGCTTCGAGATAGGCCGCCACGTCCGCGGCGATGTCGCCGCTGACCTGAGGTGGAGGCGGGAGAGAGACGACAGTCATGATGCTTCTAGAATCGGCTCCTGTTCGAGAACCTCGGCGCCAAATGTCTCAATGTGGAACTGGATGGCTGACCGAACATCGGCGAGGGCTTCTTCGTAGGTATCACCCTCACCGATTTAGCATTGCTAGCGTCTCCCACTTCAACCCCTTGGACTGTCACCCCGAACGGAGTGAGGGGTCTGCTCTGGAGAGGCTGGCAGAGTAGATGCGTCACTTCGTTCGGCATGACAGTCGGAAGGGTTCTCCTCACGCGTCGCGGCGGACGACGATGCCCTGCGCAGCCAGGTAGTCCTTGACCTGGCGGACGCTCAACTCGCGGTAGTGGAACAGGGACGCCGCCAGCGCCGCGTCGGCGCCACCCTCGGTTAGCACCGTGGCGAAGTGCGCCGCCTGGCCCGCGCCACCCGACGCGATGACGGGAATCGGGATGGCCTCAGCCACCGCCTTCGTCAAGGGCAGGTCGTAGCCGTCCTTGGTGCCGTCGCGGTCCATGCTCGTCAGCAGAATCTCGCCCGCGCCGCGCCGCGCCATCTCCGCCGCCCACGCGACGGCGTCGAGGCCGCGCGGGCGGCGGCCGCCGTGGGTGACGACCTCCCAGCCGCTGCCGTCAGGTCGGCGGCGGGCATCGACGGCGACGACGATGGCCTGCGCGCCGAAGCGCTCCGCGCCCGCGTCGATGACGTCGGGCGTCTCCACCGCCGCCGTGTTGACGGCGACCTTGTCCGCGCCCGCCTGGAGCAGAGCGCGCATGTCCTCGACGCCCCGCACGCCGCCGCCGACGGTGAAGGGGATGAACACCGTCTCGGCGACGCCGCGCACGACGTTGAGGATGATGTCGCGCTCCTCGTGCGAAGCAGTTATGTCCAGAAACACCAGTTCGTCGGCGCCCTCGGCGTCGTAGACGGCCGCCTGCGCGACAGGGTCGCCAGCGT
>CAZLBQ010000592.1:0-3736 GCA_964557745.1 uncultured Anaerolineales bacterium | reverse complement strand
CGCCGCTGCTCGGCGGTGAAGAGAGCCATCTACTCCTCGACGGGCCGCGCGATGAGCCGCCCCGTCGCCCCCACCACGAACTCTGTCTGGCCCTGCCGCTTGCCCCGCACAATCGGCGTGAAGTGGTAGCCCTTCTGAATACGCGTCACGGTGATGCCCAGGTCGGCCAGGCGGTGCGCCAGGGCCGTCACCGGCCCGTCGCCGCCGTCCACCCCATCGCCGAACGACAGCGGATCGACCAGGACAACGTGGACGGCCAGCCCCTGGCGCTGCAGGGCGGCCACCCGCGCCAGCCAGTCCTCGCTCAGCGACGGCGTAATGATGACCGTCGTCAGGCCCCGCCCCAGCGACGACGCCGTCGAGGTCAGGAAGTCGGCCAGCGGCAAGCCGGGGGCCGTCCGCGCCACGGCCAGCGCCCGCAGCACGCGCCACAGGTGCTCGCTGCCCCGGCTGGGCAGGATGAAGTCGGGCGTCGCGCCGGAGAAGGCCAGCCCGACGGCGCGGCCCTCGGCCAGCATGGCGTTGAACAGCGACGCCGCGAAGATGACAGCGTACTCCTCGGTCGACTCGGCCCCACTCCCCAACTGGACGCCCTCGTCCAGGTCCAGCACAATCCACACGTTGCCCGACGGCTCCAGGTCGAACTCCTTGACGTACAGCGTGTCGTACTTGGCGCTGATGGGCCAGTGGACGGTGCGCAGCTCGTCGCCCGGCACGTAGTGGCGCACGCTCGACGCGTTGGTCGTCCACTCCAGCGAGCGCCGCCGCACCGACGCCGTCCCCGCTGCTGCGCCCCGTGGCAGGTCGAGCCTGGGCAGCCGCGACACCGGCGGGTAGACGACGAACGTCTCCGAATTGGGAAAGTCCTTGACCGCCTCGAACAGCCCGAACGGGTCGCCAAAGCGCAGCCGCATCGGCCCCAAGCGGTAGACCCCGCGCCGTGTGCACACCATATCCAGCAGCCAGCGCTTGACGGACCCACCCCCCGCCGACTCGACGCGCCGCGCCGTGTAGCCCGGCAGCGTCGACTCGTCCTCGATCTCCACCCACAGCAGGGGGACGCGGCTCGCGTTGCCCAGCTCGAAGCTCTCCTCGACGCGGTCGCCCACCTGCGCCCAGCCATAGCGCCGGCTGCGCGAGAACGATAGCCCCCGCGCCAGCGAGCGCGTCCACACGAAGCTCAAGATCAGCAAGCCAACGAGGCACACCAGCAGCATCCGCGACGCGGGCGACGGGTCGAAGACCTGCATCACCAGGGCGATAAAGGCCAGGACGAGGACCAGCGGCGTCCGCAGGCGCGGCCGGTCCCCCATGTCCTCGCTCGCCCCCAGTGTGAAGGGCAACGCCAGCCGTCTCACGGTGTGTCCTCGCTCAGCCAGGCGCGGACCAGCGCCGCAGCGGCGGGGTAGGGGTCCGTCGCCGC
This sequence comes from uncultured Anaerolineales bacterium, assembly GCA_964557745.1. GTDB lineage: Bacteria > Chloroflexota > Anaerolineae > Epilineales > JAHCIE01 > JAHCIE01. The sequence goes on along the minus strand of CAZLBQ010000592.1, from coordinate 2,313 downwards.
GTCCAGCCACTGGATACGCGGGTCGTGGGCCGAGAACCACGCGCCCTGCTGGCGCACGAAGCGCCGCGTGTGGCGCTTGATAAGCGCCGCCGCCTCCTCAGCCGTCGCCTCGCCGCCCAGCACCGGAGCGAACTCGCCATAGCCCAACGCCGACATGGCGGGCAGGTCGAAGCCATAGCCCCGCGCCACCAGCCCCCGCACTTCCGCCTCCAACCCCTCCGCCAGCATGCGGTCAATCCTCGCGTCGATGCGCTCGTACAGTAGCGGGCGGTCCAGCCGCAAGCCGAGCATGAGCGTCCGATACGGCGGCGGCGTGCGCGTCTGCGCCGCCGAGATGGGCTGGCCCGTCGTGTAAAAGACTTCGAGGGCGCGCACCACCCGCCGCACGTTGCGCGGGTCGATGCGCTCAGCCGCCACCGGGTCCACTCCCTGCAACTCGGCGTGCAGCGCCGCGTCCCCTGCGGCCGCTGCCCTCGCGTACAGCCGCTCGCGTAGCGCCTCGTCCGGCGGCACCTGCGGCACACTCCACCCTTCCAGGACGGCCCGCACGTACTGGCCCGTCCCGCCCACCAGCAGCGGTAGCTTGCCGCGCCCGTGGATATCGGCAATCGCAGCCGCCGCCACCGCCTGGAACTCGGCCAGGCCGACCGTCTCGTCGGGGTCGGCGATGTCGATGAGATGGTGGCGCGCGGCGGCCTGCTCCTGGGGCGTGGGCTTGGCCGTGCCCTTGTCCATGCCCCGGTAGAACTGGCGCGAGTCGGCCGAGACGATCTCGCCGTCAAAGGTCTGCGCCAGACGCACGGCGAGGGCAGTCTTGCCGACCCCGGTCGGGCCGACGATGGCGATGAGCGGTGGATGAGACATAGGCCGTGCAGTCGAAATCTGGCGTGTCCTTATTTGGCGTACACAACAGGGCTAACTACACTAAATACTAGCCATTTCAACCCGCCCGCGCCGAGCGCGGCGTGGAGGTCTCTTCGTGCGACGTTCAGGTTTCGCCCTTATTCTAATCCTGATGCTGGCCGCCTGCCAGGGCCAGCCCGCGCCCGCCCCGCTGGCGCTCTCCGCCACCGCCACGTCGCCGGCGCCGACGGTCACGCCCGTCCAACCGACGGTGACGATTGCCTCGGCCACCGCAACAACCGTACCGTCGACCGCCACGCACCGCCCCACCGCCTCGCCGACGGCCCTGCCGTCCCCGACGCTCACGCCCTCGCCACCGCCAACAGCGACACCGCTGCCAACCGCCACCCCGCCCCCCACCCGCACCCCGGACGCCTACACCGCCCTCGACGTCGAGGGCTTGCGGGCGCGCTCCTACGGCGGCGGCCAGATCGAGACCGTGCGCGTCCTGGAACAGGGTCCCCAGTTCACGCGCTACCTCATCCGCTACCCCAGCGACGGCCTGACCATCACCGGCGTCATGGACGTCCCCCAGGGGCCAGGCCCGTTCCCCATCGTCATCGTCAACCACGGCTTCATCCAGCCCAGCGACTACCGCACCACCACGGCCTACACCCTGCCCCTGGCCGACGCCCTGGCGCGCCAGGGCTACCTCACCCTCCACCCCGACTACCGCACCTACGGCGGCTCGGACCGCGGCCCGAACCCCTTCCGCATCGGCTATGCCATTGATGTCCTGAACCTGGTGGAAGTGGCGAAGCGGCTGCCCAACGGCGACCCGACGCGGATGGGGATGCTAGGCCACAGTATGGGCGGGGGGATTACCAGCCGCGTGCTGGTCGTGACCGACGCAGTCAAGGCGGCGGTCCTGTACGGCGCGATGAGCGCCGACGAAATCGAGAACTACAATCACCGCTCGGCCATGGGCTGGGTCAGCAACGAGGCGCAGTTTGGCGATGTGCTGCCCGTCGCGCCCCGCGCCCGCCCCGACGTCTACGAGCGCATCTCGCCCATCACCCATCTCCAGTACATCACCGCGTCCGTCAGCATCCACCACGGCGACGCCGATACCACCGTCCCGCCCCGCTTCTCGGCGCGGCTGGCCCAGGAACTCCGCGCCGCCGGCAAGGACGTTGAGGTCTTCACCTACCCCGGCCAGCCGCACTGGTTCACCGGCCCGGCCAACACCCTCTTCCTGCAACGCGTCGTGGCCTTCTTCGACCAGAGGAGGCGCTGAACCAGTGAATTCAATGCGTCGTCCTTTACGGAAATCAAGCTGAGGCGTAACCCAGGTGCCCCAGTGGGAAATCAGATGGGCGTCGGCAAGAAACAGGCACCGCTGGTCTTCGACTTTCGTCGCACGGGTGCGCCATGCATCCAGTCCCGCGGGAATTCCCGCAAGCCTCAGGA
>CAZLBQ010000591.1:0-3737 GCA_964557745.1 uncultured Anaerolineales bacterium | reverse complement strand
CGCACGAGCAGGACATGGCGCGCCGCTACGCCAAGGCGGGCTTCGTCGCCCTGGCCGTCGACTTGCTGAGCCGCCAGGGTGGCTCGGAGAAGTTCCCGACGCCCCAGGAGAAGACGGCCGCCATCGGCCAGACCAAGGACGACGAGACCGTGGCCGACATGGCCGCCGCCGTCAAGTATCTCAAGGGGACGGACTGGGTCAAGGGCAGCAAGGTCGGCATCACCGGCTACTGCTGGGGCGGGGGCCGCACCAACCTGGCCGCCGTGCGCATCCCCGACATCGCCGCCGCCGTCCCGTACTACGGCCCGGTGCCGCAGAACCTAGACGAGGTCAAGAACATGCAGGCCGCGCTGCTGGCGTTCTACGGGGGTACCGACCAGCGCATCAACGCGGGCATTCCCGGCTTCGAGGAGAAGCTGAAGCAGTACAACAAGACGTACGAGATTAAGATCTACGACGGGGCTGGCCACGCCTTCAATAACGATACCGGCCCGAACTTCAACGCCGCGGCTGCTGCGGACGCCTGGCAGCGCGCTGTTACCTGGTTCAACAAGTATCTGCGGAGCTAAGGAGTCTCGGATGTCCCGACCGCGTCTGTCGAGCCTGATTGTCCTGTTGGCCCTGGCCCTCGGCCTGGGTCTCGCCCGCCCGGCCGCCGCCGAGCAGGCCGGCGCGTCGGCCGGCCCCGCGCCTAGCGCGGCCCTCGCGCCGCGTTCTCTGCCCGCCCGCCACTTCATCGGGCAGTTGAAACACAGCGTTCAGACGCTCAACAACTGCGGCCCGGCGTCGGTGGTCTCGGTGTTGAGCTACTATGACTTCGACGTGTCCCAGGAGGCGGCGCGCCGCGTGCTGCGCCCCTACGCCGAGAGTCGCGGTATGTCGGAGAAGGTCATTCCGGGCTACGTCGCCCAGTTTGGTCTCGAGGGCAAAGTGCGCGTCAACGGCAACGAGGACCTCATCAAAGCCCTGGTCGCTAACGACATCCCGGTCATCGTCCTGCAGTGGATTCGGGAGAACTGGCGGCTCGGCCACTTCCGCGTTGTCCAGGGCTACGACGATGCGCAGGGCGTGTTCTACGTCAACGACTCACTGCTCGGCCCCAACATTGCCATCTCGTACGAGAGCTTCGACGCCCGCTGGGACTACAACTGGTCGCGCTACATCCCGGTCTATCGCCCCGACCAGGCGCCCCTCGTGGCGTCGCTCCTCGGGCAGGACTGGACCGACAAGGGTATGTTCGAGCGCGCGCTGCCGGACATCCGCCGCCAGATTGCGGCCAAGCCCACCGACTGGCAGGCCTGGGGGCGACTGGTGGAAGCCCTGACCGGTGTCGAGCGCTACCAGGAAGCCCTGGACACCTTTGACGATTACACCGCGCGGCGCGGCAGCGCGGCCCCGTTCATGCAAGGGTCGGGCGGCTTCGGCGGCTCTTCGACCAACACGACGCGGCTCAAGCTGCTGACCAAGCTGGGTCGCTACGACGAAGCCCTAGCGGACATCGAGAAGGCCCTGGCGCGCAGCAACAACAATAGCTACGGCTCCGGTTCGCTGTGGCTCTACAAGGCCGAGGCGCTGCGTGGGCTGGGCCGCTACGACGAGGCCCGCGCCGCCTACCAGCGCGCCATCGCCAGCGATGGTCCATTTGGCGAGGCCGGCGAGCGCCTGAAGTCACTGCCCGAATAAACCGCATCGGACACTACAGCGGCCCGTAGGGTATCACCCTGCGGGCCGCTGTTTTGCTGCCAGGGCCTAGATTATACATCGAGCAAGGGGAGGTGGAGGGTAAAAGTCGTGCCCTGGCCCTCCTGGCTGGCCACGACAACCGCGCCGCCGTGGCGGGTGATAATCTCCTTGACAACGTAGAGACCCAACCCCGTGCCCTCGATATCGCGCGCGGTCGCGTTGGAGGCGCGGTAGAAGGGGGTAAACAGGTGCGGCAAGGCCGCGGCAGGAATCCCGATGCCGTGGTCAGTGATTGTGATGTGCGCCTCACCCCCAACGCGCGCCAGGCGCAAGCCAATCTCCCCACCCTGCGGGCTATACTTGACAGCGTTGTGGAGCAGATTGCGGATTACCTGTTCCAGACGCATGGCGTCGCCGTTGACCCGTAGTGGGTCGGGCGGAGCCGCAAAGGCGAGGGTGTGCCTTGCGAAGGTCGGTCCCATCTCACCGGCCAGCCGGGTGACCAGGCTTGCTAGATCGCAGGGACCGGTTTCAAGGCGAAATTGACCTGTCTGGAGGCGCGAGAGGTCGAGCAGCCGGCCCAGCAGGTCGTCCAGGCGCATTGTCTGGTCGTGAATCATGGTCAGGGCGCGTTGGGTGCGTGGGCTGAGGGCCTCACCCCCGGCCTTACCTCGTTGCAGTAGATCCGCAAAGCCTCGAATGGTCGTCAATGGATTTCGCAACTCGTGGGAGGCGATGGAGAACAGCATCTCCCGTGTCTTGACAGCCTCCTGCGCCTCTCGATACAGCCGCGCGTTGTCAATCGCCAGCGCGGCCCGGGCCGCCAACTCCTCGGCCAGGCTCACCTCCGCCGCGCCATAACGACGTGGCTGCGACGAGGCCAGCGTGATCGAGCCGACGGTCCGCCGACGAATCATGAGCGGCACGACCAGCAGGGACGCGAAGCCCACCTCGTGAAGCACACGATGCAACTCTGCAGTAGCCTCTGGGTCCGACAGCCGAGGCAGGGCGAGCCCGTTGTCGAGCTGTGTCTGGCCGGTGAGCAGGGCGCGCATGATGGGATGGGGACGGTCGGGAGCGATGGGAAAGCGCTGCTGCATCTGGCGGATGAGCAACTCCTTGGACGGGTCTTGGTGCGCCACCGCTGGTCGTGTGATGGTCCCGTTGTCCGCGATGAGATGGATGGCGCACCAGTCGGCTAGCCGAGGCGTGACGAGACGAGCGACACTTTGCAAGGTGGTCTCATAGTCCAAGGTGGAGCCGAGGAGACGGCTGGCCTCGGAAAGAAACGCCGCGCGACATTGCGCCGCTTCGGCCTCATTGCGCGCCTGCTGCTCGGCTAGATACAGGCGGTGCTGCTCCTCAAACAGGCGGGCATTGTCAACAGCCAGCGCAGCCCGACGGGCCAGTTCCTCTGCCAGCGCCAGGTCATCCAGCGTGAAGCGGCGCCCCTGATCACCAACCACGCACGTAATGGTCCCCAGTCGTCGCCCGCGCGCGATCATCGGCACGACGATCTCGGACCTGAACCCCAACGCGACGAGAAGCGCGAGGTGCTCGGGGTCCCGCGCCTCGGCCACGAAGCGCGCCTGGTCGACGTCGGGATCGAACCAGGAGCGGCCCGTTGCCAGGACTCTGAGGATGGTGTGGTGTTGCGTCGGCTCGATGATCGGGTAGCGCCGCATCAACTCATGAGCCGTGTCCGCCCGCGCCGCATCGTAGTGGATGATGGCGAGACGCTGCACCTGGCCCGCCTCATTCACCATGTCCACGACACACCAGTCGCCCAGGATGGGCACAGCCAGCCGGGCCACCTGCTCCAGCGTCGCCCGGTAATCGAGGGACGAGGATAGAATGGCGCCGGCCTCGGCCAGAAAGCGCAGGCGCTCCTGGGCGCTCTGGGCGTCGGAAAAAGCGTCAGCTTCGAGATGTCTAGGGATGGACATGGAGCTGGGCGCCTCCTCTCGTGGGGGATACCACGCGGTCCGGTCGGCTGACACACTGTAGCTACCCGGTCGGGAAGAGAGAGCATGCCTGGCTCAACAAGCTGGCGC
>CAZLBQ010000590.1:0-3750 GCA_964557745.1 uncultured Anaerolineales bacterium | reverse complement strand
TCAACGCTACCATCACGCCATCGCCGACACCCAGCCTGACCGTGACGCGAACCCCGTCGCCGACCGTCACCCTGACGCCGACCATCGGCCCGTCGCCAACGCGGACTGACACGCCGACGCCGAGCCCGACGCCGACGGCCTCGTTGACGCCGACGGTCACCCAGACGCGGCCCCCGACGTTGACCCCGACGATCACGCTGACGCCTCTCCCGACGCGAACGCGGACGGTCACGCCGACGCCGACGCTGACCTACACCCCCGGCCCGACGCGCACCCCAACCGCGACCTTCACCCCGTCGCCGACGCGTACGCCAGGCGCGGCGTGTGTCGACGTGGTGCAGAACGGCGGCTTCGAGATTGGCGGCGCCGAGCAGGGCGACGCGCCACCCTGGGCCTTCCCCAACCGCAACGCGCGGCGCTCCAATTTCCGCCCGGCTCACAGCGGCGACTGGTACGCCTTCCTGGGTGTCCCGACCACCCTCGCCGACGACCACCCGACGTTTACCAGCGCCTGGCAGGTGGTGGACGTGCCCGCCGACGCCCGCGAGTTGCGGCTGACGTACTGGTACTGGCCGGGCAGCCAGGACAACAACGTCGACCTCGACCAGCAGATGGCGATTATCTACAAGGGCAACATCGCCGACGGCTACCCGGTCAACCTCGGCGTGCTGATGCGCGAGGACCGCAACGCCGGCGGCTGGGAGGAGCGGTCCTTCGACCTGCTGACGGCGCTGCGGGAGGATGTGCGCGGCCAGAAGCTCACCATCTACTTCACCGTCTACAACAACGGCAACGGCGCGCGCACCTGGATGTATCTCGACGACGTGAGCCTGCTGGCTTGCCGTTAGCGACAGATTGGGGTAAAGTAAGCGGCTGTCACAGCCTGTGTGGCAGCCGCTTGCGTTATGCCTCGACTGAGGCCTATCATCTCATATCGAGCTAGAGGCGCTCTATGAATACTCCCACGCCGCTCCGCGACCAGCTCATCGAAGCCGCCGATTACCTGCGTGACAGCGACCGTGTGCTCGCCCCCCTCATCGACCGGATCGGGTTGATCGACCTGCCGCTCAATCCCGACCTCTTTGGCTCGCTCGTCGCCGCGATTATTGCCCAGCAGTTGTCAGGCGCGGCCTCCGACACCATCAATCGCCGCTTCCGCGCCCTGTTCACGGCCGAGCGCCCATTCGTGCCCGTCAACGTCCTGGCGCTGAGCGAGGACGAGATGCGCGGCGTGGGCCTGTCCGGCCAGAAAACGAGTTATATCCGTGACCTGGCCGAGCGCGTGGCCAACGGCTCGCTGGACCTGGCGGCCCTGCCCCACATGGACGACGAGGAGGTCATCAGCCGCCTGCTGCCCGTCAAGGGCATCGGGCGCTGGACGGCCGAGATGTTCCTCATCTTCAGTCTGGGGCGACTGGACGTGCTGCCCGTCGATGACCTGGGGCTGCGGACAGGGGTGCAGCGGCTGTGGGGCCTCCACCACCTGCCCAAGCGCCCCGACCTGGTCGACTTGGCCGAACCCTGGCGGCCCTACCGCACCGTCGCCACCCTCTACCTGTGGCGCAGTCTGGAGAATGAAGAGTCGCCGTGAGAGGCTATGTCCAGCCAAAGCTGTCGAACCACCGCCCCGCGCGATAGTTCTCCAGGCCCCGCCGCACGTAGGGGATGACGTTGTCGGGCAGGTTGTCCAGATCAGCCCAACGCAACTCATCGCACTTGTGCGGCTCGGAGTTGACGACCTCGCCTTTCCAGGTGGACGCCGCGACGAAGAAGTCGATGCGCTCGTCGTCGGAGCGGCGGTGCATGACCCCCACCACCTGGACGTCGTCAGGGTCCAGTTCAATCCCCGCCTCTTCGCGGGCCTCGCGGATCGCGGCGGCCTTGACCTCTTCCCCGCCATCGAGATGCCCCGCAATCACACTGTAGTTACCATCTTCATAGCCGGTGTTGGCGCGGCGCAACAGAAGCACCTGGCCGTCGCGTAGCAGGAAGACGTGGACGGCGCAGAGAAAGGGGAAGCGCGGCGCGCTCACGCGGCGGCCGCCAGTTCGTCGCCCAGGCACACCAGGGCGTCGGCGACGGCGCGCGGGTCGACGAGCATGTGGAAGTGGCCCGCGTTGAGGCGGTAGTAGCCCCACCCCTCGCTACGGGCCAGGCGGGCTGGCGCGGCGTAGGCGGGCGAGAGGTGGATGTAGCCACACAGGGCGTCGGGCCAGTCGGCGGGCACGGGGAGGGGTTCCTCGTAGACGGCCAGCGGGAGCGACGTCAATTCGGCGGTGAAGCGGCGGCGCAGGTCAAGGTCGGCGATGACGTCGCGCAGGCTGTCCTCGCTCCACACAGGGAGCAGGCCATCGCGCACAGTAGAGCGGAAGGCGTCGGCTTCCTCTGGTGAGGCGAACAGGTCGAGGCGGCTGGTGTCGGGGCGCGGCAGGTCGGAGTCGACAAAGAGGTACGACTGCATCGGATGACCCAATTCGGCCCCCAGCAGCGGCAGGAGCGGCCCGGCCCCGCTGTGGCCGACCAGGACGAGGGGGGCGCGCGGGAAGGGCGCGACGGCCTGGGCAACGTGGCGGACGTGCTGCCGCCAGAAGGGGCGCTCGCCCGCGGGGTCGGTGAGCAGCGTCGGCACGACCACGTCGTAGCCGCGTCCCCGTAGCTCGTCGGCCGTGAGCGACCAGGTCAGCGGGCCAACCAGCGGGCTGTGGAGGAGAACGAATAGAGCCATACACGCCTCGTTCTAGAGAGGAAACGACGGCGTTATTATATCAGAACAATCGTTCTCTTGTCAAGACTCAGTCCTCGTCCCCCACCATGAAGACGGGCGGGCCGCCCGTCGAGATGGCAAAGGCGTGGCGGGCGGTCGCGCGGCCGCCTTCCGAGGCCGACGCCGTCTGCAGGGCCTCCATACTCTCGAAACTCAGCTCAGCCACGCGGTAGAACGGCGGCTCCCCACGCGGCGCACCGACAATGCGTGTCGCCGTCAGCCGCGCCGTCGGCATCTGCTCGGCCACCAGGGGCACGTGCTCCTCGCGGTACACCTTCTCGAACGCCTCAGGGTCCAGAGGACGCGGGTAGAGGACGATGATCTTGGGCATGCTCCCTCCGGTTTCGGTACCTCGCTCCCCTGTAGCGCGGACCCGTAGCGTCGACCCCAAGTCTTCATCAGACTTAAAGTCGGCGCTACGGGTCGGGTTACGAGGCGGTGCATGTTACGGCCCGCTGGCCGTCACGCGCACGGTCAGCTCGCCATCGTTGTCGGCCAGGCCGCTATCGCCGTCGTTGATGCGCAACTCCAACATGCCCGCGCTGGGCGCGATGATGTAGCCGCCCCCCGCCACGCTGAACGCCTGGTCGCCGATGCGCCCGATGAGGCTGCCCGTCGGGGCGCTGGGCAGCGGCTCGACACACTGGCTGGGATTAGCCTTGCGAGCGCAGATGCTATCCAGTCCCCCCGCGCCCGTCGTCGGCGCCAGCCCCTTTTGGATTGTCCACTGGCCGCCCGTCATGTCAAAGGCCAGCTTCATGCCCGGCTCAACGGCGAGCCCGGTCGCCTGCCAGCCCTGGCGGGCGTCGACGTGGGCGATACGCTCCTGGGGGGGCGGGACGGCCAGGGCCGCGAGGTTGGGCAGCGCCGTCGCCAGGGCCTGCTGAATGGCCCCACTGTTGGTGACGAGAGTCACGGCAGCTGCGACGACTACCACGAGGGTCAGCACCCGCCGCAGGCCCGGCCACACGCTGCGCCAGAACCAC
>CAZLBQ010000589.1:0-3758 GCA_964557745.1 uncultured Anaerolineales bacterium | reverse complement strand
ACTTCGAACTGGTTGTGCTGGAAGGGAACGAACTGGTTCACTACTTCAAGGACAACGGCAGCCTCAGCAACCCCTGGCGGCGCACGGGCTATCCGCCCATCTCGACGCGCGCCACCGGCCCGGCCTGCCTCATCGAGAGCAGCTTTGGCCGCAGCAGCACGCGGCCCGGCAACTTCGAGGTCATCGTGCCGGAGGGGAACGAACTCGTCCACTACTTCAAGGACAACGGTAGTCTGAGCAATCCCTGGCGGCGTCTCCAGACCGTCACGACGGCAGCGCTCGGCCCTGGCGTCCTCATCCAGAGCGCCCAGGGCGTCGGGCAGGACAAGAACTTCGAGGTGTTGGTCCAGGAGCCCTACGGGTCCGTCGTCCACTACACCCACCCCAATCAGGATGGCAGCCTGCCCTGGGTGCGGCGCCATGTCGTCACGGCGACCGGCCCCTTCCCAGTTAAGCTATCGCGGACGCGCCGGGTCGCGCAACTGACCGGTGAGACCGACGCGCAAACCGGCCGGCCGACGGAGAACCAGACCGAGACGTACGCGGGCCTGCGCGGGACCGACCTGGGCGTGTCCTTCGAGCACAAGGGGGCGACGTATTTCCTGTTTGGCGATACCTGGCGCACGTCGTGGCGGCCCAACTGTGGCGACCGCAACGACGACCTGGATGCCATCGCCTCGACGACGGACCGCACGGCCTATAACGGGCTGCGGCTGACCTTCAACGGCGAGATTGTCGGCCGGGACGGTGACCGCTGGCGGATCAACTCGCTCCCACCGCGTGTGTTTGATCAGGGCCACCCCATCAGCCAGGCGGCGTTTGAGGTGCCCATCGACGGGTTCAGCCATGACGGGCGCATGTTCGTGTTCTTCACGACGGGCACTCGCCACTTCGCCATCCGTCAGAAGCCGACAGAGCCAGGCCAGACGCTTGACGCCGATGTGATGGGCCGTAGCTTGCTGACGGTCTCGACCGACGAGGGCGACGACGGGTACACTTTCGACGTGCTGTACGAGTTCTCCCGTGACAAGTTCCTCAACATCTCGGTCGAGAAGGTCGACGCCCGCAGCCACGGCATCCCAGAGGACGGCGAAGTCCTGCTGCTGTGGGGCAGTGGCCGCTACCGGGGCAGTGATGTCTACCTGGCCTATCTCCCCCTCAGCCGCCTCTACGACCGTGGCGCGGTTCGCTACTACGCTGGGCTGGGACTACGCGGCGCGCCAATGTGGAGTGACAACGAGGGCGCGGCGCGGCCGCTGTTCCCGTCGGGCTGCGTGGGCGAGTTGTCGTGCCGCTGGAACCCCTTCCTCGGCCGTTGGCTGCTGATGTTCAACGGCGACCCGCCCCGCGGCATCCAGGCGTACCTGGCCGAACGCCCCTGGGGACCGTTCACCGATGTCCGCCTGGTCTTCGACCCGGCCGACGGCTACGGCCGGTTCATGCACCTCCCGGGCCGCGACAGCATCAATGATCGCATGTTCGGCTGTGACCGCTCGGGCGAGCCAGGCGGCGAGTACGGCCCCTACCAGGTGACGCGCTACGCGACCGGCGTCCGAGGGGTCTACACCAAGATCTACTTCACGCTGTCCACCTGGCACCCCTACCAGAGTATGCTGATGAGCGCCGTCATCCCCGTCAGCGGCGATGCGCTGCTGCCCATCGGCACGGTGGCCGACCGCGCGTCGCAGGCTTCCATCAAGTTCGCCCGTATCGCGCACCGCCTGGCCGAATTGGGCGCCGAGCGCGACCTGCGCTGGGAGGTCGCGCGCCAGGGCAGCCTCGACTATCCCGACCATGTGGAGTGGGCCGAGTACGAGACGGTCGATACCCTCCGCGAGGAGTTCCTGGCGCGGTTCCGACAGGCGCTTGGACAACTGGCAGACCGTGACCAGATAGCCGAGGTCTACGCCCAGGTGAGCATGCCGCTGGTGGAACTGGGCGGCGCGCTGCCCGACGACGCCCTTGACGTGGACCGCTTGCTAGAACAAGCGCGCGCCCTGCTAGACGAGGGCGGCCCCGACCGCCTAGTGGAGCTAACCGAGGCGCGGCTGGCGCAGCCGGACCTGTTCCCGTGCGATACGTGCAGCGACGACAGCAGCAAGCGCCGCCGCTGACGTGAACCGACCGATGCTCCTTGCGTGTGGGTTGACAAGGCGCTAGAATTGAGGCGGGGGTTGGGAGAGACCTGGAAACGAGGGGCGTGATGGCGGACACACGAGAGATGACGCGGCACGTCGAGACGATGCCCTTCCCGGCCGACTGGCCCATCGCGCGCTACGCGGCCCTGCTGCGCGCCCGCCTACCGGAGCTGCGCGAGCGCTACGGCGTCATCTATCTGGGCGTCTTCGGCTCCTACGTCCGCAACGAGCAGGACGCCGACACCGACCTCGACGTCCTCGTGGAGTTTGGGGACCGAGGCCCGTCCCTGTTTACGTTCGTCGGGATCGAGAACCAACTGAGCGACTATCTCGGAGTTAAAGTAGACCTCGTCCACAAGAAGGGCCTGAAGCCGGCTATCGGGCGCTATATTCTCCAGGAGGTTGTCCCTCTATGCGAGGCGAGCGAGACATAACGGACTACCTGCGTGACATCCTCGATGCTGCTCAGAGTGCCGAGGAGTTTCTCGGCGACATGCAGTATCAAGAGTTCATCGCGGATAAGAGAACAGTATTCGCTGTCGTGCGGGCGCTAGAGATCGTCGGCGAGGCGACTAGACGCATCCCCGACTCGGTCCGCCAGCGCTACCCTGACATTCCCTGGCGGCGTATGACGGGTACCCGCGATCGCCTGATCCACGATTACCGGACGTGGACCTATGGCAGGTCTTCCTGACCGTCCGCGACGACCTACCGGCTGTTCGCCCCGCGATTGCGCGCGTGCTGGCGGAAGTCGAGGCCGCTGGCGGCAAAGCCTGATGCAGGCAGAGGAGAGGCGTCTTCCCCGCCTTCCTACGCCTTCCGTTTTCTTCCTACCTAACGATACCCCTGCGCCTGCAAATTGAACAGCCGGGCATACGTCCCGTCCTGGGCCAGCAGCGCTTCGTGGCTGCCTAGCTCGCTGATGCGGCCGTCCTCGACAACGGCGATGCGGTCGGCCATGCGGACGGTGCTGAAGCGGTGCGAGATGAACACCGCCGTCTTGCCCTCCGTCAGCTCGCGGAAGCGCTGGAACACCAGCGCCTCGTTCTCGGCGTCCAGCGCCGCCGTCGGCTCGTCCAGGATGAGCACCTCGCTGTCACGCATGAAGGCGCGGCTCAGCGCCACCTTCTGCCACTCGCCGCCGCTGAGTTCGTGGCCGCCCTTAAACCAGCGGCCCAGCATCGTGTCGTAGCCCTCCGGCAGCGCCTCCAGAACAGGGGCCGCCCCCGCCCGCACCGCCGAGTCGGCCACGCGCGCGTTGTCCGCCATGTGCTCGATCTGCCCAAAGCCGACATTCTCCCGCGCCGTCGTCTGGTAGCGGACAAAGTCCTGGAAGATGACGCCGATGCGCTGGCGCAACTCGTTCAGGTCGTACTCGCGCAGGTCGATGCCGTCGAGCAGGATGGCCCCCTCGGTCGGGTCGTACAGGCGAGTCAGCAGCTTGATGAGCGTCGTCTTGCCCGCGCCATTGGCCCCCACGAGCGCCAGCTTCTCGCCGGGGCGGATGTGGAGGTTGACGTGGCGCAGCGCCCAGTCCTCGCGGCCCTCGTAGCGGAACGACACGTCGCGCCGGAGCAAATCCCGGAGGCGCTGGCGCAGGCCAAGGCGGCGGCGGCGAGC
>CAZLBQ010000588.1:0-3778 GCA_964557745.1 uncultured Anaerolineales bacterium | reverse complement strand
GCGCTATCGGCTGTACCTGCCGCTCGTGTCGCGGTCCCGTTAACTGCGTGCGGTTGATAACTACCCTGTGACAGGCGTCGGCGCGTCACGGCGAACGCCTGTCACAGGCTGTGTGAACGGGCAGCCTGGTATGCCAGGCGCGGGCTTGTCTTGCTGATCGGCAAGATGCAGGCGAGATGCCTGTCAGGTCATTAACTAGCAAGAAGAGGCCGATGAATTAAAGAAATATTCACAAATTCGAGCAAGGCGTCGTAACAGCGTAACCCGATCCGCGTTATTATAGACAGGCGTAGAGTGTGTCCTTTCGATTCCGTTACCTTAATCGGGAGGACTGTTGGCTGAGACGGACGACGCCTGATCGCAGACCAAAGGGTGGCTGGTCTGGTCCTGGTGGCCCTGGTGTTACATAACTTCCGTGACGCTCGGCTCCCTACCCGTATCCTCCGCCCTTGTGTCTCGATGATGAGACCCGAAATCCCTGTTGTAACACTGCTGTGCTATCCTCGTAATGGCGTCTCTCCACGTTGAGATGGCCTCGGAATCTGCTTGATAGTGTGGGGGTAATATGCCTCGATTTCTGACGTCGTGGCCTCGTAACCTGGTAGGGCTGGTCCTTGCCGTCGGGACCATTGTGCGGCGCCTGCTGAGCGTTCCGCTCAGTCTCCTCGCGCGTGGTTCGCGCTTTGGCGTCCACCGCGACGAGGACGCCGTACTCTCGCCGGCCGTGCAGTTCCCCACTGCCTGGCAGGGCGGCAGCCCGGCGGCGCGCTTCCGCGCCCTGGGCTTCCAGCGCCCTCGCATGCGGTGGCGGCAGCCGGGACGCTTGTACAAAACCCTTGCGCTTGCCGCTGTGACGGCTCTCCTGCTCCAACCCATTTTTAGCATTTACCAAATCTTTGTCGGCGCTCCTATTCCCACGGCGTCGGCCCACAACCTGGACTCGTCGATGGTCTCCATGTACTACGACCCGGCGACCCAGGCCCTCATCGACTCCCGCATCAATAACAGTGGCAACCCGCTCCTCCAGGCGGGCGACACCGTCGGCATGATTATCAAGGTCATTCCGGACAACGGAACGGCCAACGGCGTCGGCGGCTACGTAGACTTCTACATCCCCAACGGAGTGCAGGTTACCGACGCCGCCTACGTCTTGCCCAACAACAGCGGCGGCTACGACCGCGTCCCCATGAAGGGGCAATCGCCCATCGCCATCGGCGACGGCCCCATCGGCACGAACTGCACGACGGCGCTGGGAGACCCAGGCCGCTTAACCCACACCTCGACCGTCCAGGGTGGGACCGTTGACGCAGTTACGGCTACGGGTTGTTATAACGGGACTATTGCCGGTGTCTACGGTGACACGGGCATCTTCTATTCCACCGACCCACGCACCGCGTACGGCAGCTACACCGGCGGCACGCTCAAGAACAACAGCGGTGACACGACCGGCTGGCGCACCACGCTAGGCACCCCGCTGAATAAGTGGGACACCGAGCAGTTGGCGGCGTTCGGCATCGCCGGCTCGACCAACCCCAGCTATCCCAGCTCCCCTATTGTCGACCCCAACGGGCGCGGCAACGCCCCGTGGGGCAACGCCAGCGCCGTGGCCGGCCCGCAGAGCGGCTACGCCTGGGAGTTCACCAAGAGCGTCTGGGATGGCAATCAGACGCCCGCCGGCATGAAGGCGGCGCTGAGCAACGTCGGTCCCTGGCAGCGCATCAAGTACGAAGGCAGCTTCATCTCCAAGGACCAGCCGGGCCTCAAGAGCACGGTCCTGGGCACGACGGGCATCGACGCCAGTGGCGTCGGCTTCGACCTCGCGGGCGGTGACCTGCCCCCGACGGTCAGCCAGACCGACACGAGCAGCCCCAAGACGGTTCGCTGGGCCATCGGCCAGTTGACCTACCTGCGCCCCGAGTACGTCTGGGTCCAGTTCAAGGTCAACAACACCGCCGCCATCCTCAATCCCAGCGGCTGCCCCTACTTCCGCGGCGACACCTTCGGTGGCGACGCGGGCGGCGCCAGCAACGGTAAGGACCACATCTGGCGCTACTACGACCCGACGGAGACCACCTTTAACCCCTGCTTGACCGTCAGCAAGGTCGCCGACCGCGCCGTGGTCGCGTCGGGTGGGACGATCAGCTATAAAGTGACCGTCTACAACGCGGGGCCGAACCCCCTGACCAATGTGGTGGTCCAGGACACGCTGCCCGCAGGCGCGACGTTCCTCAGCGCTGTGCCCGCCCAGAACAGCGGCCCCAGCCCCCTGGTGTGGAACGTCGGCAATCTCGCGGTTGGCCAGAAGTTCCAGGCCACCGTGACCGTCAAGGCGTCAGGTTCGGGGGTCCTGACCAACTCGGTAACGGTTACCTCCGACCAGGGAACCTCTAGCTCCCAGGAGAAGACCCCCTCCGGCTCGGTCCCCTACCTGAACCAGACCAAGTCGGTCACGCCGACCAACGTCGCCCCCGGTGGGACGGTTCAGTACACCATCAAGATCTCCAACATCGGCAGCGGCCCGACGGGCAGCCCGGTGCAGATTCAGGAGTTCCTGCCGACGGGCTTTACCTACGTCAGCAAGGACAGCGTGACCGTCAACGGGGCGAACGTCACCGCCACCACGACGGTCAACACCACGAACCCCAATCAACCCATCTTCAGCGTCCCGGCGGCGCTCAATGCGGGCCAGGACCTGATCCTCAAATTCACCGCCCAGGTTGGCGCGACCGTGCCGGCCGGGACGTACTGTAACTCGTTCCTGACGACGCAGAACAGCGTTCCCGAAGGCACCGGCTCGCTGGCCTGTGTCAGCGTCGGCGGCGCGCAGATTGGTGACACGGTCTTCCGCGACTGGAACAACAACGGCGTCCAGGACGGCGTGGACGAGGGCCTGCCCGGTGTGACCGTCAACCTGTACGCGGGCGCGTGCCCGCCCGGCGGCTCGCCCCTCCAGACCAAGACCACCGACGCCAGCGGCAAGTACCTGTTCGCCGGCCTCAACGCGGGCGCGTACTGCGTCGACCCCGTCGCGCCCGCGGGTTACACCAACTCGACGGCCAACGATCCCCTGACGGTCAACCTGGCCGCCAACCAGCAGTTCCTGACCGCCGACTTCGGCTACAAGCCCGGCGGGACAGGCTCCATTGGCGACCGGGTCTTCAACGACCTGAACAACAACGGCGTCCAGGACGCGGGCGAGGCGGGCATCCCGGGCGTCACCGTTCAGCTCTACGAGGACACCAACGGCGACGGGAAGATCACGGCCGGGCAGGACGCCCTCGTCGCCACCACGACGACGGACGCCAACGGCTCGTACCTGTTCCCCAGCCTGGCGACGGGCCTCAACTACATCGTCAACGTCGACAAGACCCAGTCCGCGTTGACCACCTACTTCAGCCCGAACAGCTTCGTCGCCACGACGCCCGACCCGCAGGCCGTGCCTAACCTGAGCGGCAGCTATCTGACTGCCGACTTCGGCTTCTTCGGGCAGACGCCCGCCTCCATCGGGGATCAGTTGTGCCTCGACGCCAACAAGAACGGCCTGTGCGACTCGGGCGAGACCGGCGTCGCCAACGTCACCGTGTCGCTCTACCGTGACA
Organism: uncultured Anaerolineales bacterium; assembly: GCA_964557745.1. Lineage (GTDB taxonomy): Bacteria > Chloroflexota > Anaerolineae > Epilineales > JAHCIE01 > JAHCIE01. The sequence continues at coordinate 179 of CAZLBQ010000588.1, read as the reverse complement.
GCAACGGCAACGGTGTGGCCGACCCGACCGAACTCGTCACCACGACGGTCAGCAGCGCCACGGGCACGTACAACTTCGGCGGTCTCGGCCCCGGCTCGTACATCGTCCGCTCAGTTCGATCTCAGCCATGTTGAGCCAACTGCCGTGCTTCGGCGTGTAGTGGATCTCCAACTTCTCGG
>CAZLBQ010000587.1:0-3779 GCA_964557745.1 uncultured Anaerolineales bacterium | reverse complement strand
GGCGGCTGTCGGGTCGGTGAGGGACGCGGCGGCGCGCGCCAGGTCGGCGTCGGCGACGGTGACGCGTTCCGGCGCAACGGCCGCGACAAGCCAGCGCGTGTCGACGCCGTGGCGGGCGGGGAAAGGTTCGAGCCAGCCGTGGCGGGCGGGGTCGACGGGAGGGGGGGCGTCGCCTGGTGGCGCGGCGGGGATGCCGTCGCGCAGCCAGCGCTGGGTCTCCGCCGCGCGGCCGACAAAGTAGACAGGGGCGACGAAGTGGGTAGAATTGGACATAACACGTAATAACCCGCCGCCTCAGGTCGTTTTATACGCTAGAGGGGGACATCTCAGGAGGTACCATGCGTCGCATCGCGTTGCTCGGTCTCGTGGTCCTGGTCCTGGCGTTGGTCGGCGTCGCGGGGGTGTCCGCTGCGCCAGCCGAAGCCCCTCGCTGTTCCTTCTACCCGGTCCAGGGGTTTGGTACCCTGTGGTTCACCGGCGAGCGCATCGCTAACCTGCTCGGCTGTCCGACGTCGCGGGAGTACGGCGTGGATGTGGTGGAGCGGCGCTTCCAGTACGGCCAGGGTATCTGGTTCTCGGACTCGAACACTGTCTTCATCCTTACCAACGACGGCTCGGTGTGGCCGTTCGCCAACGCCGGGTCGGTGGTGTGGGTCTACAACAACTACCCCTGGGTGCGCGCCCGGCTCGGCTACCCTACCGAGGATAACCGCTACGTCACGGCCTCGTGGGAGGACTTCCAGCGGGGCGCGATGTACTGGACCCACAAGTCCGGGCGGATTGTGTTCTTCCAGGGCTGGTGGGAGCGGTATTGATCAATGACAGCGAGACCCGACAGGCCTACCAGACCTGTCGGGTCTCGCTGTATTACGGCCGGTCGCCCCCGACACTCAGCCCCGGCAGGTAGACCTTGTGAGGCCCATCCGGGTAGAGGGTGGCCGTGGGGCGGGGCGTCGGCGTGAGCGTCAGGCTGCTCTCCCCACAGACAGTCAAGCGCGCGTCATCGACGCGCATGAAGGCGTTGCCGCCGGTCCCACTCACGTTGCGGACGCCAAAGTAGACGGTCACGGCCTGCCCCGCGTAGGCGGCGAGCGGGCGGGTGATGTCGATGTGATACGCCTGCCACGTGGCGCTGTCGACGGCGAGCGGGACATCGACCAGGGTCTGGCCGGCTGCGTTGAGGACGCGGGCCAGGAAGCGGTCGTTGGCGTCGGCGCCGCCGGTGTGGGCCGTGTAGGCACAGAAGGTCAGCGTGAGCGTCGCGCCCGTGTCAGGCGCGGTCACGTCCTGCCGCGCCGAGGCCCAGTCACCGCTCGCGTTCTCCACACTGTCCCCTGCCAGTAAGCCCAGGAACAAGCCGAAGCCCGTGCGGCCGGTCCCGCTAATCAAGGCCCGCCGCCCGCTGAGCGTCCAGCCGTCGCGGCCGTCGAAGCCGCCGTTGGCCAGGGCGTCGACGCAGCCCGCCGCGAGCGTCGCCGTGGGCGCGGGAGTCTGGGTGGGCGTCGCCGTCAGGGGAACGGTCGTGACGGTTGGGGTAGGCGTGGTCTGACCCGTACCGGGTTCGTCCGTCGCCGTCGGGGTGGCGGTCGGGGTGGCGGTGGCGCGAGCGGTGGCGGTGGGGGTCGGGGTGGCCTGGCTGCGGGCGCGGGCGAGGCTGAGCGCCCGCGCCGCGTTGATGCGGCCGGCGCCCATGTACACGTCCCAGCCCGGCGTATCCTCGCCGGGCCGGCCAACGCCGTCGTCAGCCGTCTGGCGGAGAATCTGGCGCACGTCCTCGGGGCCGGCGTTGGGCAGCAGGCTGAGGATCAGGGCCGCCAGGGCCGAGACCTGGGGTGTCGCCATAGACGTGCCTGACTCGGCGAAGTAGGTGCTGTTGAGGCCGGTGCTGTAGATGAGGTTGCCCGGCGCGACGACATCGATCCACGCGCCCCAGTTGCTACCGCCGCCCCAGGAGAAGGGGCTAGCGCGGTAGTCGTTGCGGTCGGTCGCACCGACGGCGATGGTGTTGGGGTAGGCGGCCGGGTAGTAGGGCACGTTGGAGTTGGTGTTCATCATGCACACCACGAGAACAATGCCCTTGCCGTAGGCGTAATCCACCGCTGTGCGCAGCGCCAGGTGGCCGTCGATGCTCCCGCCCAGGCTCATGTTGATGACCCGCGCGCCGTTCTGGGCGGCGTAGTAGACGCCCTGTGCCCAGGTGGTGTAGTTGCCGAGGTTCTGGCTGTCCAGGACTTTGACGGCCATCAGCCGCGCCCGTGGGTCAAGGCCGGTGATGCCCAGGCCGTTGTTGGCCTCTGCGCCGACGATGCCCGCCACGTGGGTGCCGTGCCAGTGGTCGCCCTCCGGGTTGTTGTCGTTGTTGACGAAGTCCCAGCCCCAGTTGTCGTCGACGTAGCCGTTGCCGTCGTCGTCGACGCCGTTGCCGGGAATCTCAAGGGGGTTGTACCAGACTTGCCCGCGCAGGTCGGGGTGCCAGCCCGCGATGCCCGTGTCGACGATGGCGATAATGGCGCTGCCGTCCCCGGTGCTGATGTCCCAGGCGGCGGGGGCGTTGATTTTGGGCAGGTGCCACTGCTGGCTGTAGCCGGGGTCGTTGGGGACGAAGGACAGCTTGTTGAGGGCCGCGTTCAGCCAGGGCAGGCCGAGCGGGGTGGACGGGGCCACGGGAGGGGGCGGCGGCTCGTCGCCGCCGGAGCCGATGGGGTCGGCCTCGGCATCTTCCACCTCGCCTGCCGCCAGGTACGAGGCGACGGCGGCGGTGGGGTTCATGTCGGCCGCGCTCTCGGCGATGTACAGGCGGTCCATGCCCAGGGCGAGGTAGCGGGCCAGGTCGGCGGGGCGGCGCGGCGGCGGCGAGAAGAGGGGGGTCAGGCGCGCGCCGAGTTGGGCGTTGACGCTAGCCAGGGCGGAGCCGAGGGGCGGGCCTTTGGCGTCCAGGGGCGCGCGCAGCTTGACGACGACACGGCGGGATGAGTATTGGGCGGCGGCCGGGCCAGGCGCGGCGGTCGCCGCCGGCTGGGGCGACTGGGCGGCGGCGGCCAGCGGCGTGGCGAGCAGGACGGCGAGGGCAAGGGCGGCAACGAGGCGCATGGGTAAAGCTCTCCGGGGCAGCAGGCGTGATGTGAATTTTCTACACAGATAGACGCTGCTGCGCCGGAGGCGATACGGGCTACAGGAGCAGTTAGACCTCGTTTTGGCTACGTTTTCCTGACGTCCGCCGGGAGGGGGCGGGCAGCGACGGGGGCTGCCCGACATTGATTGCACGGCGAAACGGGTTTGCCGACTGAAGTCGGCGCTACAGGGCGGCGCGACGGGGGCGGACCCTACACGTAGCCGTTGGGGTTGTGGCTCTGCCAGCGCCAGGTGTCGGCGCACATGTCGTCGATGGTGCGCTCGGCGCGCCAGTCGAGTTCGCGGTTGGCGCGGGTCGGGTCGGCGTAGCTGACGGCCACGTCGCCGGGGCGGCGCTCGACGATGCGGTAGGGAATGGGACGGCCGCTGGCCTTCTCGAAGGCGGCAATCATCTCCAGGACGCTGTGGCCGCGCCCGGTACCCAGGTTGAGAGTCAGGACGCCGGGACCGGCGGCGAGACGGTCGAGGGCCTTGACGTGGCCGATGGCGACATCGACGACGTGGATGTAGTCGCGGACGCCGGTGCCGTCAGGGGTGGGGTAGTCGCCGCCGAAGACACGCAGCTCGGGCAGCTTGCCCACGGCGACCTGGGCGCTGGGAGAATCAGCCGTCGTGCCTGGGCGGCGACACAACCTGCGCCCTCAACC
>CAZLBQ010000586.1:0-3790 GCA_964557745.1 uncultured Anaerolineales bacterium | reverse complement strand
AGCGTCGTGGCCTCGACCGCCAACCCCGGCACCTGGGTCTACGTCCACGACTAAACCGCAGATATCCAACAAAGAGGGGCAGGCATTGACGCCTGCCCCTCTTGCGTGTCATACGGGTTTACGGCTCGCGTGTCTCGCCCTTGAGCATCCGCTCCAGGGACTGCGGGCGGTTGACAAAGCCGAGGCTCTTGGAGGCCGGCTCCCCGAACAGGTCGGGGTGAATGTAGCTGCCCTTCTCGGCGGCGGGCTTCTCCACCTCTGGCACAATGGGATGCGCCTTGGCGTAGGCGTCCTGGCGAATGCCCGTCACCTGCCACGAGACCTTGACGTTGGGCTTGTCGGTCTTAATGACGAACTGGTTGTTTTGGATCTCGTCGGCCACAATCGCCTGGGCGAACTGGCCGATGACCGTCAACTGGTAACGAAAGTCGCGGTTTAGCGCCTGGAAGTAGTCGGGCAGCTTGACCGTTGCCGTCCCCGCCGCGTCCGTCGTCACGTTGCCGTTGTAGACGTTCATCATATCGGGGCTTTCGACAAACGAGTGGTAGAGGTACTTGTTGGCCGGGTCCAGCGGGTGGTCGATCTTGAACGAGCCGCTCGACTTGGCCAGCGTGCCCGACACCTCGACGCGGCCGTCGAAGTAGGCGGCGTTGCCATCGTCCTCGTTGCCGTCGAAGCGGCCATACACAGCCGACTTTCCGTTGGCGCCGGTGACCGCCTCAACGGCGTCACCGCTGCGGCCCGTAGCGAGGAGCGACGAGTCGCTGCGGCCCTTGGCCTCCACGCCGTGGCCCTTCTCCGACGCGCCGTACACGCCGGTCCCACGGGCGCTCCCGTCGTGGTGGGCATAGAGACCCGACCGCCCATCGGCGGTCGAGATGAACTCGGCAGTATCCTCGTTGTTGCCCCCCTCGGCGCGCAATGAGACGTTCTGCTGGCTGCGGGCGAAGACGCCGTTGCCGCTGGTGCTGACACCCGACACGCCGGCGTTCGAACCGCTGATGCCCTGGACCCCCAAGCCCGTCGTCGCACGCCCGCGCACGCCGACGCCGTTCAGGCCGGCCCCGTCGTTGGAGCCGAGGACGCCCGCCGCGCCGTCGGTCCTCGATACGGCCTGTAGGCCGTCCGTCCCGGCCCCAATGATGACGGCGCCCACGCCGTTGTACGACTCGGCGTAGAGGCCCTGGCCGACATCCGTGAGCGCCACGACACCCTGGCCGGGCGTCGGGCCACTATGCTGGCCGAGCACACCGGGCAGCGAACCCGAGGCCGAGCCCCACACGCCGCGCCCGCTGACGCTCTCGCCCCGCACGCCCGTGCCGCCGACGGTGCGGCCGCGCACGCCAATTCCGGTATCATTGTCGCCCAGGACGCCGCTCTCGTTGGTGGCGGTGCTCAGGCCATAGACGCCGTAGCGCGTCTGGCTGTAGCCAACCACGCCCGCGAAGCCCTGGTCGGTGCGGCCGGCCACGCCCACGGCGGACGGGCCTACCCCGTTATTCATGACCGCGAAGGCGGTGCCTGTCGTGCTAACCGTGCCGTCGTAGGGCAGGGTGAGTTGATCAACGCTTTGCGGCTGCGGCCCTTCCGCGCTGACGACACCGGCCAGCGCCAGGATGAGCAACACCAGGACCGCCCCCCGAAACCACCGTGGCTGCAACATGGTTCAATTCCTTTCATGGCTCTACGGCGCGCAGCGCGCCACCGAGATGGAACGACGGCCCGATTGTAGCACCACGCGGCCCGGTGTCAAACGCTATAAAGAAACATAAAGGGCGAGCGCCTCCCGCGCTCGCCCTTTATGTTGCCCTTCTCTAACCCTCGAGCATTAATTCTGCCTGCGCCAGCGGCTGGCCCCGTGTCTCGTCGGGCAGGTCGTGGTCCACCACGCGCCCGCCCTCCATGCGAATACGGTGGTGGAAGGCCGACTCGTTGACACGGACGTGGCTGATGAGGAAAATCTGGTCGAAGGCGCGCCCGATCTCGCCATAGGTCAGCAGGTCGAGCAGCGCGTCGGCCCGCTCATCGTCGAACGCGCCCAGCGGCTCGTCCAGGAAAATGAAGGCCGGCGCGCCGCCGCGTTCCGAGGGCAGCGTGGCGAGGGCGAAGCTCAAGCGCAAAGCCAGCGACATCTGGTCGCGGCAGCCGCCGCTGAAGATGTCCTTGCCCTTCATCTCGCCGCTGTCACCCGCCCGCTCGTCCCAGACCAGAATCTTGAAGTCATCGGAGAGTTGGGCGTCCATGTAGCGCCCGCTCGTCAGTTGCGGCAGGATCAGACGCATATACTCCATGGTCTGCGGCATGACCTTCTCGATGATGCGGCTCCGCGCCCGCTTGAGCATGTCCCGCGCCCGCTCGCGCACCGCGTGGTCGCGTTCCAGCGCCGCCACCTCGCCCTCGCACGCCGCCAGGTCCAGGTCCACGTCGCCGTAGGCCAGTTTGGCCTCCAGGACGTCGCGCCGGTCACGCAGCACGCCGATCTCGACGTCGAGCGCGCGTCGCTCCTGGTCGAGCGCCTGGGCGTCCAGGCTGTACTCGGCCAGCCGCTCGTGCGCCATCCGCAGCGTTTCCACCTCCGTGTCCGGCAGCAGGTCGGCCAGGGCCACAGCGCGCAGCGCCTCGCGGGCCAGTTGGGTGTTCCGCGCCAGCCGCTGCTCGGCCTGGCGCTGCGCCTCTCGCTCGCCGCCCAACTCCTCGCCCACCGCCTGGCGCTGCTCACTGACCCGGCTGCCGCCCAACTGGTTGAACTGGCGCAGCAGTTCCTGGCGCGTCGGCTCCAGATCGCTGGCGACGAGACTCGGCTGCAGCGGCGGCAGTGGCAGGGCCACGTCTACGACGCGGGCATGCAGGTCCGCCGCCTCGCGTTCGAGCGCCGCCAGCCGTCCCTCTCGCGCCACGCGCTCCCGCTCCAGCCCCGCCAGTTCATCCACCTGCTTGCGCAGCAGACCAGCTTCGACATCGGCGTCGCGGCTGGCCGGGGCCAACTCCGCCCGCGTCAGCCCCAACCGACCCAGGTCGGCCAGCGCGCTCGGCTGGCGGCGGCTCAAGATCGCCTGCGCCTTGTCGACCTGGCCGCGCGCCCGCCGCGCCGCCCTCGCCACCGCCTCGGCATCCTGCCCCGCCAGGCGGCGCGTCAGATCCGCCACCCGCTGCGCCATCTCATCCCGCTGGCCGCGCAGCCGCGACAGGCGGTCCGCCGTCTCACGGGCAGCGTCCTGGAGGGCGGCCAGCTCGCGGCCTGCCACCTGCGTATCCAACTGGGTCAGCCGCACGGTGGCCGCCTCATCGTCGGCGGGTGTCGTCAGCCCTTGCTCACGCAGGCGGGCCTCGGCCGTCGCCAGGCGCTTCTGGTCGGCCTTCGCCCGCTGCGCCAGCGTCTCCCGCGACCCTTCCAGGTAGCCCACGCGCCGCGCCACCTCATCCACGCGGCGGAACAGGTCGGCCAGCCGCGTCAGCAGGTCTTTCACCGCCGTCAGCCAGCCACTCGCCGCCGGGGGATTGGCCGCGAACTTTGATACGGCCGTCTCAAACTCGGTGTGCAGGCCCTGGCGCGCGGCCTCCCGCTCGGCCAATTCGGCCTGGGCGCGCTCGGGCGCTGACGCCGCCAGATACGCGTCGCGCCAGTCGGCGAGGGCGGCGCGGGCGTGCCACGCCTTCGCCGCCGCCTCGGCCTGCCGAGCCGCCAGCTCGGCATCACGAACCCCTGTCTCCACCTCGGCCACCCGCGCCGCCAGCGTATCGCGCTCGGCCTGCCGCGCTCGCGCGTCCTCGGCGTCGCGCTCCAAGCCCA
>CAZLBQ010000585.1:0-3798 GCA_964557745.1 uncultured Anaerolineales bacterium | reverse complement strand
TCGGCGTGGCCGCCCAGGTACTTGGTGGTCGAGTGCATGGCGATGTCCGCGCCCAGGTCGAGCGGGCGCTGGAGAACGGGCGTCGCCCAGGTGTTATCGACCACGACCCGCGCCCCCACCTCCCGCGCCAGGGCGACGATGCCCGCGATGTCGGTGATACGCAGCAGCGGGTTGGAAGGCGTCTCGGTCCAGATGAGGCGCGTGTTGGGCTGCAAGGCGCGCCGCACCAGGTCCAGGTCGGTCATGTCGACAAAGGACGCTTCAAGGCCCCACGGGACGAACAGGCTGCGCAGCATGTTGGCCGTGTTGTAGTAGGCGTCGTTGGGGGCGATGACGTGGTCGCCGGGCGCTAGGGCCTGGAAGACGGCCGCCGCCGCCGCCGAGCCGGACGCGAACGCGACCGCCGCCGCGCCGCCTTCGAGGGCCGCCAGGCGCGTTTCGAGCGCGGCGCGGTTGGGGTTGTCGGTGCGGGCGTAGATGTAGCCCTGGGGAAAGCTGCCGTCGGCGGCGCGCTCGAAGGTGGTGGTCAGGTAGATGGGCGGGGCGATGGCCCCGGTGCTAGGGTCGGCGCTCTGACCGGCGTGAATCGCCAGCGTTTCCAGGTTCATAATGGTGCTCCTATCGGAAATAGGTCTCTAGCAGGTCAGGCGCGACTTGCTCGGCCATGGCGCGGGGGATGCCGTTAGCGGCGGCGATGTCCCGGTAGAGATAGCCGCTGGGCTTGACCGTCCGCTGCTGGGTGGCGAAGTCGACGTCGATCAGCCCGAAGCGGGCGTCGTAGCCTTCCGCCCACTCGAAGTTGTCCACGGTGGACCAGTGGAAGTAGGCGCGGACGTCGGCCCCCTCCTGAATGGCTCGATGCAGGGCGGCGATGGCGCGCAGCAGGTAGCGGGGCCGCTCGCGCTCGCTCTTCTCCAGGTAGCCGTTCTCGGTGACGACGATGGGCTTGCCGAACTGCTTGAGCCACATGGCCCAGGTATAGAGACCCTCCGGCCGCAACTCGCCCATGAACGCTCCGGCGTCGGCCAGCGTCTCCACAATCTCCTGGGTGAACAGGTTGTGAGGATGCCGCCACGAGAAGGCCAGCGGATAGGTGAAGTACTGCTGATAGCCCAGGAAGTCATGGCTGTCGTAGGCATCGCCGACGCGCTCGTTGAGGCCCAGCGGCGGGCGCAAGACGCCGTCCAGCGTGGCCCGCAGCCAGACCTGATTCGTGACCCAGTCGCGTAGGCGGGCGAGGCCCTGGCTGGCCCTGGACAACGGATTGTGCGCGACATACGACGCCAAGTGCATCCCAACGCTGACCCGCGCCGTCGGCTGGCGGCGATGGATGGCGTGGTAGGCGGCGGCGTGGGCGCGGACGAGGTTGCGCCCGACGCGCAGGGCATCCAGTGGACTATTCTTACCCGGCGGCCAGACGCCGAGCAGCCAGCCCATGCCCGCGTAGACCATCGGCTCGTTCATCGTCAGCCACCAGTCCACGAGATCGCCAAACTCCTGCACGGCGCGGTCCACGTAGCGCGCGTAGCGGTCGATGGTCCAACTGGTCTCGAAGCCGCCGCGCCCGCTGACCCACTGGGGCAGGGTAAAGTGCCACAGGCAGACCAGCGGCTCCATGCCCTGGTCACGGATGGCCCGGAACATACGGCGATAGCGCGCCGCCGCGTCAGTATCCCACTCGCCAGGACGCGGCTCCAGGCGGCTCCACTCTAGCGAGACGCGCAGGGCGTTGTGCCTCAACTGGGCAGCCAGGGCGATGTCGTCCTCGGCGCGGTTCCACCAGTCGCAGGCCACCAGGGAACTGTCGTTGTGGCGGATGTGGTTGGGTAACTGCTCCCAGAGCCACCAGTCATTGCGGGTGTTGTTGCCTTCCACTTGATGCGAAGCGGTCGCCGAGCCCCAGCGGAACCCGTCGGGAAAACGGAGTATATCGGTCACAGGCGTCGAGTCCCCCCGAAAAAAGGTCTCCGGGTGAGACACGCGGGCCACCCTGGAGTCAATACGTTAGTCACGGGCGCGCCGGATGTCGTCCAGCGTCTCCGCAATCGCCAGCCACGTCGCATTAGGCCACTCGCCATCCTCGTAGCTCCACCACCCCGACAGGACGGCCTGCGCGACGGCCAGGTCGAGCATCTGCTCCCGGTCGAAACCCAACCGCTCGGCGAAGAGGGCCAGGCGGCGCTGCTGGACGCGGCGCGCGTCCGAGCGCGTGGCGATGGTCGGGATCGGGTTGCGGAGCCACGCGCCGACTTCGTAGACGGGCGGGCCGGCCAACCCCTTGGGGTCGATGCTCGTCCAGCCGTGGACCGCAGCGAGGATGTTCCAGTGATGCAGGTCGCCGTGAAGCAGGACCGGCGGGGCTGGCTCGGCCACGAGCGCCGCGAACGCCGCCTCTGCCGTCTCGACCAGGGCTGTCGGGAATGGCCCGGTCCCGCCGTCGAACTCGGCGCGTAGCCGCCCCAGCCCTGCCGCCCACTGCGCCACCGTCGGGAATGGGTGGTCGAGGGGCAGCGGCCGCCACAGCGCCTGCATGACCTCTGCCGCGATGATCGTCGCCGCCTCGTCGTCGGCCAGGTCGACCAGGGGCGTCCCCGGCGTCAGCCGCTCGAGCAGCAGCGCCCCCAGGTCGGGGTCGGCGTCCAGGAGGCGAACCGCGCCCCGCCCAGCGTAGCGCCACAGCGCCTCGATTTCGGTCAGCAACTCGCGGTTGGGGACACCAACTTTGAGAACAACCGGCTGCCCATCGCGGCGGACGCCTGGTGCGGCGTAATTGTACGACAGATTGGGGAAAGGGGGCAACAGGGTCAGCCCCCAGCGCGCGGCCAGCTCGTCCAGCAGCGCCGGCAAGGCGGCGAGCCATGCCTCGCCCCAGGCGTCGTACATAGCGGTGATGGTCTGGACAAAGCGGTTGGGGAAATCCGGCATGGTAGTTGCGGAGGGTGGACGGTTTGGTGTAATTGCAGTACAGGGAAGTGTACAGGAGAGGAGAGGACTGTGCAACTCGAAGACTATTTTGACTTCCAGCGCCCCTCGTTAAGCGCGTGGTAGCGTAAAGCTGAAGCGCGTGCCGTGCCCGACCTGGCTCTCGACCCACATCCGACCGCCGTGCGCCTCGATAATACTGCGCGCAATCGCCAACCCCAGCCCCGCCCCCCCGTAATCCCGCGACCGCGATTTTTCAGCCCGATAGAACCGCTCAAAGACGTGCGGCAGGTCGCGCGGCGGGATGCCCTCACCCGTATCCACGACATCCACCTGGGCCTCGCCCTCCGCCAGCCGCGCCTCGAGATGGATGGTACCGTCAGTCGGCGTGTGGCGAATGGCGTTCTGCACCAGGTTGTAGAGGACGCGCTGGACCTTATCCGGGGCCATGAGCACCGGATCGACGGCTGGATCGACCATCCCACTCAGCCGCACCCCCTTACCCGCCGCCTGCGCCTGCATACTCTCCAGGGTGTCGGAGATGAGGTCGCTGAGTGACGCGCGCTCGACGTGGAGCTTGAGTACACCCGCGTCGATCTGGGCCAACTCGAACAGGTCGTCAATGAGCTTACTGAGACTCTCGGTCTGGCCGCGAATGGTCGCCAGGTAGCGGCGGGCCGTCGCCTCGTCTTGGACGACGCCGGCGGCCAGCGCCTCGAACAGGGCTCGGATGGAGGCGGGGGGCGGGCGGAGGGCGGGGGAGACGGCGGCGACGGGTTCGCGGCGCGCCTCCTCCATCACCGCCAGCTCCTTCCTGGCTTTCCAAAGCTGCTGCGCCATGCGGTTGAAGTAATGCCCGAGGTGGGGCCGCTCACC
>CAZLBQ010000584.1:0-3805 GCA_964557745.1 uncultured Anaerolineales bacterium | reverse complement strand
CGACTACGTCTTCACCGAGAACCGCGCCCTGGCCGCCCTAGCCTTGCTGGGGGCCGCCGCGCTTCTCGTCAGCCGCTCCCTCACGGGCGCGGTCGTCACGCTCTACCTGCTCCTCACGGCGCTGGCGCTGACGCAGCAGCGGCCCCTGTTCCCCTCCCACCACCTGGTCATCCTCCTCTTCCCACTTGCCGCGCTGGCGGGCGTCGGCGTCGCGGCGGTAGCGGTGATGGTGCGCGCCCCCCGCGCCACGCGCAGTTGGCAGGCCGCCGCCGTCGTCGTCGCCCTGGTCGTCCTGCTCCAGCTGCCCCACCAGGCGGACGCCCTGCGCGGCTCGGTGACGTCCGTTGAGTATCAGTCCATCGAGAAACCGGCCCGCTGGCTGACGGAAAACACGCCGCCCGATGGCTTCGTGCTGACGGACCCGCCCATGGTCGCGTTCCGCGCCGGCCGCCTCGACCTCCCCTGGCTGGTCGACCAGAGCCGCAAGCGCTTCAACACCGGCCAGTTGTCAGCCGAAATCGTCATCGCCGAACTGGAGAAGAGGCCCGTCCAGGCCGTTGTCTTCTGGTCGAGTAAGATCGACACCCTGGACCCGGCCGTCGACTGGATGCGCCGCCACTACGTGATTGTCGACCGCGTCGGCGAGCGCACTTTCTGGCTGCCCATGCAGCCGGGTCTCGTCCAGAACGAGCGCTCGGCTCGCGTCGGCGACTTTGGCGAGCTTCTGGGCTACAATGTCGAGCAGGGGGGCAACGAGATCGAGGTGGTCTTGTTCTGGCGCGCCCTGGCCGAGACGTCGGCCAACTATCTCGTGACGGTGCGGCTGCTCGACGCGAACGGCCAGGAGATCAGCCGCGACGAGAGCGCGCCCGACCGCGGGCGCACCCCGACGACAGAGTGGCAGCCCGGGGCGTATGTGGGCGACCCCACCGTCTGCCCATGAAGACCTTTCCGCCCGGTGTCCACCGTCTGGAAGTGAGCCTGCGGGACAAAGGCAGCGGAGCGCGCGTGCCGTTTACCGATGGGGCCGGGCGGCCTCTCGGCGCTACGCTCGAGCTAGGGGCAATTGAGTTGACGGGAGGGTGAGGGGACTACGGCGCATTCCGCATCGGCCAGAGACGCTCCAGGAGCATCTGCCAGCGCGGTACCTCGTCTGCGGACGGCCGCGCCTTCGGGGCGTCGTCTGTCGCCGACGGTTCAACCTTGTCAGGCAGGACTAGCACGACCGGCACTTCGCCCGTCTGGGTCAGCTTGGCCGTCTGCCGCGCCCAGACGCGGACATAGTCGTCCGTCTTCGCCAGGGCGATCTGCTTGTCCAGGTTGCCGATGGCCTGGGTCAGGGCGTCGACGCGCGCCTGTTCCGCCGCTTCGAGGACGCGGAGGTTGTAGTCGGTCCAGGCCAGACGCGCCAACCCCACGCCGAACGACGAGAGGATGACGATGATGGCGACGAGGAGCGCCTGGCGCGGGGGAAACGAAGAACGCATACAGGGATTATATCACTCGCCCGGCCTTCTGTCAACTGATTCTACGAGCCTAATAGACTGGGCCGGGCCGTTCGCGTGCGTAAATACCACTGGGGCAGCGTCTGGAAGCGGCACGTCGGGTCCAGCAGGACGGGGCCGAGCTGGACGTTGCGGACTTGCGGGTCGAGCGCGTAGTGGTAGACACCGTGATAGAGCAGGAGGGCCGGGACTTCCTCGGCAAAGATGGCCTGGAAGTCGTGGTAGAGGTTAGCGCGGACGGCTGGCTCGACGGTCTGGCGCGCCTGCTCTAGCCGGCTGTCGGCTTCGAGGTTGGCCCAGCCTGAGACGTTCTGCCCCTGGTTGACCTGGGTCGAGTGCCACAGCGGATAGGGGTCGGGGTCGGAGGCGGGAACGTTCCAGCCGTAGAGCGCGGCGTCGAACTCGCGCGGGTCGAGGTACACCTGCTCCAGCGCGGTCGATTTCACCGGCTGGACATTGACGCGGATACCGAGTTGCGCCCACTGCTTGGCGAGCATATCGGCCACGGCGGAGCGCACCGGGTCATCACTCGTCACCAGGGTAAACTCAAAGCGTTGTCCCTCGCGCTCGCGCACACCGTCACTGTCGACATCCGTCCAGCCGGCCTGTTCGAGCAGGGTTTTGGCCTGGGCAGGATCGTACGGGTAGCGGCGCACGTTAGCGTTGTAGGCCCACGACTGGGGCACAATCGGGCTGTCGGCGACCAGCGCCTGGCCGTTGAGAGCCTGGCGGACAATCGCGCCCCGGTCCAGGCCGAGCAGCAGGGCCTGGCGCGTGCGCTTGTCCTGGAACATGAACTTGTCGAGGTTGAGGTAGACGGCCGTGAAGGTCGGGCGCGCGGCGGAGTAGAGCAGCGCCCCCTCGGCCAGCTTGCTCAGGTCGGACGGTGAGACCATCCCCACGCCCAACACATCGTGACGCCCAAATGCCGCGATCGCCGCGCCACGGTCGGGGTAGAAGCGGAACGTCAAGCGCGCCAGGTAGGGGCGGCGCCCGCCGTCGTTGGGGTTTGGCGCCAGCGTCGCCTCTTTCTCGTCCAGCTTTTCAAGTTTGAAGGGGCCGTTGGTGATGGGCTGGGTGTTGAAAGGCGCGCTCGCTAGCTCGGCGATGGGCGTCTGGCCCAGGACGTGGGCGGGCAACAGGCCGAGCGTGGTCTGGTCGAGGAACGGCGCGAACGGTTCGGTCAGGATAAACTTGACCGTCTTGTCGTCGACCGCCTCGAGCGCCACCGTGCGCCAAACCGCCGTCAGGTTGGGGTCGCCCTTGAACGAGGGGTCCTGGATGGCGCGCACGGTGAACAGGACGTCCGCCGCCGAGACCGGAGCGCCGTCGCTCCAGAACACGTCGTCACGCAGGTGGAAGGTATAGGTCAGCTTGTCGTCTGAGACCTCCCACTTCGTAGCCGCGTCAGGCACAATCGCGCCGCCGATATCGGCTCGCGTCAGGCCCCGAAACAGGAGGGATACCAGGTCGCGCTCGGCGTCAGACTGGGCGAAGATGGGGGACAGGGTGCGCGGATGGCCGACCACCGCCTCGGTGTACACGCCGCCGTAGTCCGGCAGCTCCACCGTCGGTTGTCGGGCGATCCACCCCGCGAGCAGGGCAACCAGGAGGAGGAGGCCGGCCAGCGCGACGAGCACCGGCCAGCGTCGGATGCGTGTCACGGTCGGTTAGGGTTGGAGATAGACCGAAATCAGCGAGATGATGAGGAAGAGGGCCCCGAAAGCGATGGTGAGGTTGAAGATGGTCCTCTCGACGCCACGCCGCGTCCGCACAATGCCGTCACTCTGGCCGAACATGCCGCCGGCGCTCTCGGAGCGGGCCTGGAGCATGACCAGGGCGATGAGGCCAATCGAGATCAAAATCTGAGCGATAAAGAGAAGCGTTTGCACACAGCCTCCGCGTAGAAGTATCCGCGAAAGTATAGCGAGATTGGGGATGGGCTGCAAATTCCCGCCCGCCGGCCAAACAAAAAG
Source organism: uncultured Anaerolineales bacterium (assembly GCA_964557745.1). Taxonomy (GTDB): domain Bacteria; phylum Chloroflexota; class Anaerolineae; order Epilineales; family JAHCIE01; genus JAHCIE01. The sequence goes on along the minus strand of CAZLBQ010000584.1, from coordinate 324 downwards.
CCCCGCGCCACTTACGACGCGGGACCATCTAATCCCTCATACTCGACCCTTGTCACTTGCCACTTGTTAGGCGCCCTCGACGGGACTTGAACCCGCGATCTTCACATTGACAGTGTGATGAGCACTCCAGCCTGCTCTGCAGGGGCAGGGAGAGCATCCCCGGCAGGACTTGAACCTGCGACCTTTAGGTCCGCAACCTAACGCTCTATCCGCTGAGCTACGGAGACAAGGGCGCTGGCAATGCCCTACTTTCCCACTCAGTTACCCGAGCAGTATCATCGGGGCTGGCAGGCTTAACTTCCGGGTTCGAGATGGGACCGGGTG
>CAZLBQ010000583.1:0-3813 GCA_964557745.1 uncultured Anaerolineales bacterium | reverse complement strand
GTTGCGCTGCTGGTAGAGGCTAAGCAGGCGCGGCTCGACACACACGTTCTCCAGGTGGACCGTGTAGCCGTAGACAACGTTGTCCTCGCGCGTGTACTTGAGCGTGATCCGCGTGTCGCTGGCATACAGGACGAGGGCCTCGTAGCCGCTGCCGATGTCGTAGCCGGAGTCAGGGGCGTGGATGACCTCACCGGGTGACGTGCCGACACCCACCAGGGTGACGGGCCAGTCGGTGATGAGGCCGCCGCGCGTGTTGGTCGACCAGTTCCAGTTGTAGACGCTGTAGGTGCCGACAAAGGCGGGCGTGCGGTTATTGTCAAACAGGGCGGGCAACTGCGGCGCGCGCGAGTCGGCGGCGCCGTTGTAGTCGACCAGGCTGCGCGCTTCACCCACTGCCTGGTAGCCGCGCAAGGCCAGGTTGAGATCGGCGTGGGCTTCGGCCGGGCGGTCACTCGGCGAGCCATTGATGCTGAGCGAGCCATAGCTGGCGCCGGAGATCTGGGCGCACACGTTAGGCCCCGGCGGGGTGGGGGTGAGCGGGGGGGTCACGACAACAGTACGCACATTGCTGGCCGACGCGCCGCGCTCATTGGCCGCCTGAACTCGGAAGTAGTAGGCGCCAGCGCCGAGCGCCTGGCTGAATCCGGTGCCCGTGCCCTGGTAGACGACGACGGCGCCCGCGAAACTCGTGTTCTGGCTGCGCCACAGGATGTAGGCATCCGCGCCCCCAACGGCGTTCCAACTGAGGGTGACGGTGTTCCATTGCGGTTGCACGGCGTTCAGAGTAGGCGCGGCCGGGTAGCCGCCAGGCTGACGGCTGATGGTGGGGAAGTAGGTGAGGTGTTGGACGGCCACCTCGGCCTCCGCAGGAGCAGGGCGCGTGAGGGCAGACGCGAGCGCGCCGACGACGGCCACACACACGGCGGCGATGAGCGCGAGGCGCAGGGTGGCGGACGACAAGGAGGGACTGAACTTCACAGGTTCCTGGGGTTTCTAGGCGGCGGGTTATGGGTTAACGCAGGAGAAAACGGCGGGCGACCACGCCCACGAGGAGGACGACGACGAGCAGGCCCGCGCCGAGCGTCCACAGCGTACGGTTGCGCCAGTCGAAGGCGCGGCGGTTGACCCACAGGTAGGCGATCATCATGAGCGGCAAGGCCGGCACGGCGCGGGCAAAGACGACGCTGACGATGCCGCTGAGGAGCAGGCCCCCGGCCAGGGCGGCAAAACTCGGGCGGTACGGAAAGCCGAAACGGTAGGCGGCCTGGAGACACGCCGCCCAGACCAGAAAGTCCGTCGCGCCGACGAGGGGAATGACCCGGGCGGTGCCCAGCAGCGGAAAGCGCACCGTCAGCATACTCAGCAGCGGCCCGCCCTGCTGGAGGATGGCCTGCGTCGGGCCAAAGAAGACGGAGTAGATGTCGATGATGATATAGAGCGCGGCCACCAGGAGCAGCAGGTCACGGTCGATGAGAGCGAAGCGACCCAGCAGCACGCCAACGGCGACAGCGCCCACCAGCAGCCCCAGGCTCGCGGGGCCTGACAGCCCGGCGCGGGTCAGGGCGACGTTCGCTAGCCACCCGATGCCTCCGGTCACCAGCACGCCGATTACGCTCCACACGCTTTGCAGCCCAAACGCGCTCCCGTAGTACTCGAGCGGCGACACGGCGATGAGCAGCAGCAGGGTCGTCCCCAGAATCCCCAGCGTCGACGGGACCGGCACTCCCGGCGCGGCCCAGCGGACAAGGGCCAACACCAGGCCAAACCAACCGGCTCCCAGCGCCGCCCCCAGCACGGCATGGCGCGGGAACGGGGAGTCGAGGGAGACAGTGGGAGGAGTTGGGAAGTCGTGGGAGAGCATAGCAGGCGTAGCAAACCTAGGAAGACATGGGAAGATGAGGAAGGTATGACCAACAGGTGAGCTTGCTGGCCCCGAACGTATATTCTATATCATTTTGGCGCAGCGCGCCACTATTTACACGCGTGAAGTCAGGTAATCCTCACACAGGCTTAGCCCTTCTCGCCGCGCGAGACGAGCACGATGCCGACCAGGATCAGCGCCGCGCCGCTGATGGTGAGCCAACCCGGCCGCTCGGCGAAGACGAACAGCGCCAGCAGCGCCGCGCCGATGGGTTCGCCGACGACGGTGACGGTGACGAAGGTAGCCGACAGGTAGCGCAGCGCCCAGTTAAACGAGGTGTGCCCGATGAGTTGGGGGACGATGGCGAGCAGCAGGCACAACAGGTAAGCCTGGGGGCTATAGCCGAGCAGCGGAACGCGGGCGGCCAGCGCCAGCAGGACGAGGCCGACGGCCGACGTGCCGTAGGTCAGTGTGACATACGCCAGGAGGGAGAGCTTGACGCGCAAGCGGCGGCCGAGCAGGAAGTAGCCCGCGCCGGTCGCCGCGCCCGCCAGGGCCAGCGCATCGCCGAGGAGCGGGTTGGCCCCCGGCGAGCCGCCACTGGCGTCGCCAAAGGCGACGAGCGCGCTGCCGACCACGGCGACGAGGACGCCGCTCCACACCACCGACGGTAGGCGCTCGCGCAGCCAGACGGTCGAGAACAGCGCGGCGAACAGGGGGTACAGGCTGACCAGGGCGACGGACGAGGCGACCGACGTGTAGGACAGCGAGCTAATCCAGGTGGCGAAGTGCCCCGCCAGGAAGACCCCTGACAAGACGCCCAGGCCCACCTCGCGGCGGGTTAGGCTGCCTAGCTCGCCGCGCGCCCGCAGCCAGGCGGGCGCAGCCAGAATGAGCGTGGCGAAGGTCATGCGCCAGGCGGCAATCGCCAACGAGGCCACGCCCGCCTGGCCCGCGAAGCGGACGATAATGGCGCCGGTCGAGACGGCCAGCACGCCGATAAAGAGGCCCAGTAGGGGCGAAATGACGGGGCGAGGAGCTTCTCCTGTCAGTACAGTCGATGAGATCGGTTGTCGCCTCACGACATTATCTCGTCCATAAGCTCGTCCAGACTCGCCGGACGAGCCTGCGCGTTAGCAAACGCCTGACGCGCCTCTTGAATGTCCGCGGCGAGAAGCCTCCGACGGCGCTCAGCCAGTCGATGCTCGACAATCGAGACAAGCGTCTCCTGCTCATCGTCCGAGAGCCTCTCGACTGCTTCCAGGACTTCCCCAAAGACCATTGGCTGAGCCATCATCACCTCCACTGTTCTTCGTCATTCAGATCGGACAGGTTTGACAGTGGGTCTACTCACACTCGCCGCTCGAGGCAAAGCCGATTCCCATCACGAGACCGTCCCTGCCAGGCTGTTGAAAGCGCGCCAGGCCAGGTACAGGTCCACCATGTCGTCCAGAGTGATCTAGACCTGGCGGCCGTCGACACGCCGCGAGCCGGGGACGGTGGTGGCCACCTCGGCGTACATCGGCTTGCCCCAGCCCGCGCGCAGAGTGTACGGTGCGTCGAAGCGCAGCGGCGCGACACGCGAGGCGTCGGTGACGGCGCGCAACGCGGCCTCGCGGATGAGGCGGCGGGCGTCAGTCAGGCTCACACAATCGGCGGCGTAGCGGCCCACGGCCCGTTTGACCTGTGCCGTCTGGACGCCTTCGCCCAGGATGGCCCGCGCCTCGGCGCACGCCTTGTCATCGCCGGTCACGAGGGTGACGGGGACGCCCTGCGCCCCGGCCAGGGCGGCGTTCAGCCCAATCTCTCCCACTTCGACTCCATTAAGCCAGACGCCGTAGATGGTGCCGGTCCAGGTGTGGTCGAGAATGGCGTTCTCCGTCCCAGCGCGGGCGTGGTAGCCGACAAAGAAGGCGGCATCCCAGGCCGGCCCCGGCTCCCCCGCTCCCCTG
>CAZLBQ010000582.1:0-3847 GCA_964557745.1 uncultured Anaerolineales bacterium | reverse complement strand
GCGCTCGACAAACGCGCCCGTGATGAGGGCGGGGGTGATGACGGCGAACATCATCTGGTAGGCGCTAAAGGCCAGGTGAGGGATGGTCGCGGCGTAGTCGGCGTTCGGCTCGGCGCCGACGCCGTTCAAGCCGAGGAAGTTCAGCCCGCCGATGAGACCCCCCAGGCTAGGGCCGAAAGCGAGCGTGTAGCCCACCAGCACCCACTGGATGCTGATGAGGCCGATCATGACGACGCTCAGGTTGAGCGTCGAGAGGGCGTTCTTCTTGCGGACCATGCCGCCGTAGAAGAAGGCCAGGGCGGGTGTCATCATCAACACCAGCGCCGTGGCGACGAGTACCCAGGCGGTATCCCCTGCGTTGATCTTGTCCATTCTGCCTGTCCTCCTGTGTGTGTCGAGAAACATCGATGCCCACGGGTCTACGGGACGTCGCGGTGGCCTCGGCAACGAGGAACAGGGGCGGGCGATCGGCTGGATGAGCGTCCCACTCCGCCTATGGTCGCGCAGCGCTGCGCGGCATTTAGTTGGCCCGGCCCGAAATGCAAACAGCCCCTGGTCGCCGAGAGGTCGGCATTCACCAGGGGCTTCACGGGCCGCGTGAGCGCGCTTGTGCAGCGGCTCAAATAGAGTTGGGTACGGCGGTCAGGGCATGACCGTCATAGAGAGCAAGTATAGGGCATTCGGCCGACTTTGTCAAGCGCCGCCAGGGGCCGGACCCTGGATAGACAGAATGAACAGAATGAGCCTATTCTGTTCATTCTGTCTATCTTCTGGCTTAGTGTCCAGCCGGCAGCGGGCCCTGGAACAGGAAGAAGATGGCAGCGGCGACAACGTACAGCGAGATCAGTTGGAGGCCCTCCAGCCAGTTCGTCTCGCCGTCCAGGCTGATGTAGTTGAACAGGAGGCCCGCCGCGGCGACAGCCACAATCTCGATGGGCTGAAAGACAAGGTTCAGGGCCTTAGTCAGGTTGAAGCCGCCCGGCACCAGGACCAGGCTGAGGAAGATCAAGAGGGGCGCGACGAGCAGCGCCACCTGCGTCGAGGACCCGGCGGCGATGCCCAGCGTAATGTCCATCTTGTTCTTCATCGCCAGGGTGATAGCGCTGAAGTGTTCGGCGACGTTGCCCACCAGCGGCACCACGATGATGCCGATGAAGAACTCGCTCAGACCAAACTGGGCGACGATAGCTTCGACTTCCCCCACCAGCGCCTCGCTGAGAAACACCGTCGCCAGGGTTACGACGGCCAGGACGATGATGGCCGTCCGCTGTGACCAAGGGGTGTGATTGTTCTCCGGCTCGGCGGTGTGCAGCTCGTTCTCCATGCCCTTGTCCGTCTCCACGGCGGTGAACGAGTAGATCACGTAGGCGATGTAGACGATAAGCAGGACGACGGCGACAATCAGGCTGACCTCTTCGACACGCACCGGGTTGGGGTCGGCGTAGCTATAGACGGCGGGCAGGATCAGACCGAAGATTGCCAGCAGCATCATCGTCGAGTTGCGCCCGGCCTCGCGGCTGTCGAAGCGCTGGACCCCATTGCGTAGGCCGCCCAGGAGCAGCGCCGTCCCCAACACGAGGAGGATATTCCCGATGATCGACCCGGTGATGGAGGCCTTGACCAGGTCGAGCAGGCCGTTGCGCAGCGCGACGCCCGCGATGATAAGCTCGGCGGCGTTGCCGAACGTTGCATTGAGCAGCCCACCCCACTTGGGGCCGATGTAGTGGGCTAAGTCCTCGGTTGAGCGGCCAATCAGGGCGGCGAGGGGCATCAACCCCAGCGCGGCGAGGACAAAGACGAGCACGGGCGGCGCGCCGACCAGACTGGCGATATAGCCGGCCACGCCGACGACGAGCAGGATGACCTGCCAGCGGGGGATGCCAAACATGAGCCATGTACCTCCCTGGTTAATCTGCGGATGGGTCGGCTAGCCAGTCGTCGGGCGCGCTAGGTGGCACGAGCACGGTCAGCGCCCTGGGGGCCGCACTGATGGTGACAGGCGTCTCGCCCAGCGGGTCGCCGTCGTAGTGAACGTGCCAGACCGCGCCGGTATCCACACTAATCTCGCGCGCGCGGTAGAACTTGACCTGAGGGTCAGCCAGGTGCCGCCCGAAGGCCAGTTGGGCGATGTGGCGGGCGCCGTCGAGCCACGAGTAGCCCTCGAACACACACACATCGAGCCAACCATCGTCGGCCTTGGCGTCAGGCGCGAGCAGGACACTGGCGTACATCTGGATGTTGGTGATGATGACGGTCATGACGCGTTCACGGCGTCGGCGTCCGTCCAGCACGAGCCGCGCGGGCGTGCCGCGCGAGCGGAGGATGGGGCGCGCGGCGGCCCAGGCGTAGGCCCACTGGCCAAAGCGCCGCTTGGCCGGCCGCGCCTCCGTCTCAATGGCGTGCTGGATGGCCGCGTCTAGCCCGATGCCCACCCACAACATGAAGTAGCGCTCGCCCTGTGCCGTTCTCGCGCGCCCCAGGTCGATGGCTTGGCGGCGGCTCTCCGTCAGGGCCTTGGCGGCGACGAGCAGATCGGGCCGATAGATGAGGGTTGGCGACTGGACTAGGCCCAGTTGCACGGCCCACACGTTGCCGGTGCCCATTGGGAGCAGGCCCAGCGCCGTCGGCGTCCCCACCAGTCCATTCGCCGCCTCGCTCAGCGTCCCGTCTCCTCCCACGACGACCACCGCCTCGGCGCCCGCCTGCGCAGCCTCCGCTGCCAGGCGGGTCGTGTCGCCGGGCGCCGCCGTCTCGTGCAGCGTCAGCGCCCAGCCTTGTTCGGTCAGGTAGTCCAGCGCGCGCTGGAGGTCGCTGCGCGCTCCGACCTGCCCGGCCATAGGGTTCGAGATCACATGAGCATTCATAGTTCACCGGCTGGGTATTATACCAGGACGGCGGGCAAGCGCAAGAAATCGTTTCCGCTGGAGACTAGACCCGCGTCCCCCACGAGAGTACAATTTATGTCAGTCGTGGACGGAGGAGACAATGACAGAGCAGGGGCAGGGCTTGTTCGATCGCCGCTATCGCCTCGAGGGTGAGGTAGGCCAGGGCGGGATGGCCGTCGTCTATCGGGCCCAGGACGAGCGGCTCTACCGCACCGTCGCCATCAAGATGATGCGCTCTCAGTTGGCGTCGGACCCGAACTTCCTGGCGCGCTTCCGCCGCGAGGCCCAGGCCGTCGCCAGCCTGTCGCACCCCAACCTGGCTGCCGTCTGGGATACGGGCGAGGTCAACGGCGTCCCCTACATCGTCATGGAGTACGTCGACGGCGACAACCTCAAGACGCGCATCGCCGGCGAGGCTCCTCTCTCTGCCGAGCGTGCCGTGGGCCTGATGATCCAGATCTGCGAGGGCGTCGGCGCAGCGCACCGCGCGGGCCTCGTCCACCGCGACCTCAAGCCGCAGAACATTCTGCTGACGCGCACCGGCCAGGTCAAAGTCACCGACTTTGGCATCGCCCGCAGCATCTCAGCCACTCAGGCGGCTATGACCCAGACCGGCCAGGTGTGGGGCACGGCGCAGTATATCGCGCCGGAGCAAGCCTCAGGCCAACCCGTGACGCCCGCCACTGATGTCTACTCGCTGGGCGTCATCCTGTTCGAGATGCTGACGGGGCGGCTGCCCTTCGAGGGTGAGACGCCCCTGGCGCTGGCGATGCAGCACCTCCAGGCTGAGCCGCCCTCACTCCGCTCGTTCAACCCGACCGTCCCGTTGGGCCTGGAGGCCATCGTCGCCAAAGCGATGGCTAAGAACCCCGCCGCCCGCTACCCTGACGCCGACGCCCTGTGCTCGACCCTCAAGGCGTACCAGCGGCTCGGTGAGCAGATGACCGGCCCTATCCCGGTGA
>CAZLBQ010000581.1:0-3850 GCA_964557745.1 uncultured Anaerolineales bacterium | reverse complement strand
GCGGATCCACGAGAGGCAACGGATAAGTGGCGTAAAACGAGGAGTCGAATGGAAAACCGCGCGGATGCGACGGCGACCCTAAAGCAACTCGCCGCGCGGTGCGACGAACTGGGCCGGGGCATGGGACGCTGCGGCTTGAGCACCCGCCGTCTAAACGACGCTGAGCTGGCCCATCTCTTCCTCGCCTGCTGGTGTCCCGAGCTGTCGCGCGTCCAAAGGCTGCGCCATGCCCTGACCGAGTATACAGCGCTTGTGACGCGCAGCCAGGCGGTCAGAGAGAGGAGAGTGTGATGTTCAAGCTCCGCAAGTCTCGACCGCCGGCATCCACTCTTGCGGTCCAGACCACCGAGCGGTTTCTGCGCGGAACACGAGGCCTGGCTGACCTGGTGGCGCCGGCGGCTGTCGAGGTGACGCGCTCCCACGTCCGGCTGGACCACCAGTACGCCCGCACGCTGGTCGTCGTCGGCTACCCGCGCACCGTCACCCCCGGTTGGCTCAACCCGCTCATCGACTTTGAGGCGCCCCTGGAGATCAGCCTCCACCTCTTCCCTCTCGAGACGGGCGCCATGATCACTGCCCTCAGCCACAAGATGGTCCAGCTCCACTCCTCGCGGCTGCTCGCGGCGCGTGGCGGGAGGTTAGCCGACCCTGAACGCGAGGTCGCCTACGAGGACGCCGAGCGTCTGCGCGATGCGCTCCAACGCGGGGAGGAACGCGTCTTCTCCGTCAGCCTGTACATCCTCCTGCGCGCCAACTCGCCCGCGGCCCTCGACCACCTGACCCGCCAGGTCGAGGTCACCCTGGACGGGATGCTGGCCCACTCGCGGGTAGCCATTCTCGAGCAGGACAGCGGCTTGCACGCCTGCCTCCCTGAAGGCCAGGATGCGCTACGTGCCTTCCGCAACCTGGACACGAGTTCCCTGGCGACGATGTTCCCTTTCGCCTCCAGTACCCTGACCATGGAACAGGGAGTCCTGTATGGCATTGCCCGCCACAACCACTCGCCGGTCATCGTCGACCCGTTCGATGACAGCCTGGAGAACGCCAACGCCGTAGTCTTCGCCAAGTCGGGCGCGGGCAAGAGCTACTTTACGAAGCTCATGGCGCTGCGCAATCTGTTGCACGGGATCGACTTCCTGGTCATCGACCCCGAAGACGAGTATCGCAGCTTATGTGACGCCGTCGGAGGCCAATACATTCGTCTCGCAGCGTCGTCGGGCCATGCCATCAACCCATTCGACCTCCCGCCGCCTGACCCCGACGCGGGCGATCCCTTGGCCGAGCAGGTCGCGTCGCTGTTGAGCCTGCTGGATCTTATGCTGGCTGAGCGGGGGCAAACCCTAACTGTCGCGGAGCGGGCCATCCTGGATCAGGCGCTGTACCAGACCTATGAGGCGGCTGGCATCACGCGGGATCCTGCGACCCAGGCCCAGCCGGCGCCCCTTCTCAAGGACCTCCATACCCTCCTGACCTGGGCGCCCGGTGACACGGCCGCGAGCCTGGCGTCCCGGCTCCACCGCTACGTTGATGGCTCACTGGCAGGTCTCTTTAGTAAACCAACTAACGTGGCCCTCGACCGGCGCCTGGTCGTCTTCAACATCCAGTCTCTGGAACCAGAGGTACGGCCCCTGGCGATCCACCTCATCGCAGGCTTCGTTTGGGGCCAGGTGCGACGCGCACGCCGACCACGGCTGCTCATCATCGACGAGGCGTGGACCCTGATGCAGTACTCAGAAGGTGGGGCATTTCTGGCGAGCATGGCCCGCCGCGCCCGCAAGTACTACCTCGGCCTAGTGACTATCACCCAGGACGTGGCCGACTTCCTGAGCGTCGAGTACGGGCGAACCGTCCTGTCCAACGCCGCCCTCAAGCTCCTCATGAAGCAGGACAGCACCACTATCGAGCCGGTGGTGGCCGCTTTCCAGCTTTCGCCCGAAGAGCGCCAGTTCCTGCTCGGCGCGGCCAAGGGTGAGGGCTTGTTCTTCGCCCGTGGTAGCCATGTCGCCGTTCAGGTTGAAGCCAGCCCCTTGGAGCATCGCCTGGCGACCACATCACCACGGGAGTTGGCCGAGCGGCAGGCTGCGCCTGGAAAAGGGAGGGAAGATGCCTCTTGAAGACGGCGCGGCGGACCTGCGTGAGGCTGTCCTGACCTATGGCTCCCATCTGGGCTGGCCGACGGCAGAGAGCGTCACCTTCACGGAGACGCTGACGGACATCCCCTGGGAGGCGTGCGACGCGCCCCACTTCCTGGCCGTCCTCGACGAGTACCTGGCGATCCTCGATGCTATCCAGTCGCGGCAACAGCGTCATGCGTCCGTTGAAGGAGCTGGTCATGCTGCTCAGGCGTAAAGCGCCAGTAGACGACGCACCGCGCGTGGTCGAGATCGTCACGCCGCGCACCAACACGGCGCCCCTCGCGGCCATGCAGACCTGCCTGGCGACGATTGCCCTGGCCGAGCCGTTCAGTCTGGAGATCGCCGCCACGGCCAACAGCCGCTGGTTCCTGGCCCGTAGTCAGAGCGAGCCGATGCAGCGGCACCTAGCAGGCCAGTTAGGGGCAGCCTACCCCCAGGCTGACCTACGCTGCCTGGACCTGGCGCGGCAGCCCGGCCTGGACCCGGCCCACCGCCAGCCTGACGAGCAGGTCGCCGCCTGCGAGCTGGTCCTGCGGGAGCCGCCTTACCAGCCGCTCCGCACGTTCACTGACAACAGCCGTCCAGGTCAGGACCAGGTCGATCCGCTGGCCGGTCTGCTGGCCGCTATGCGGGATCTACCCCTTGGCTGGCGGGCCGTCACGCAGGTGGTGCTCGCCCCTGCGCCCGAGACATGGGCCGAGCCTTACCGACGCCTGGCGCTGACGCAACCTCTGCTCCAGCGGGCGGCGGGCCAGGCGGATACCTCCCTCGCCCAGGTCTTCCTCCTGGCCGGCGCGCTGCTCCTGGGCAGCCTGGCCTTCTGGGTCTACCAGCGCGTCCTCGACCACGCCTGGCTGCAGCTCGCTATCGCTGCCCTAGCTGTCACCCTTATGATTTGGCCGACTATGCGGCTTGTCCGTCGCCTGCTGCACAAGCCAGTCTATGATCCCAGCCTGGTGCGGGACAAGATCAGCTACCCGGCCTTCTACAGCCAGGTCCGCCTGGCCGTGTTCGCCCCCGTCGATGTGCCCTCCCAAGAGGTCGAAGTGCGACTGGCGCGGCTCGTCGCGGCCTACCGTCCCTTCAACTTCCCCAACGGCAACGGCTTCCAGGCCCGGCGGCTATCTGGCCGCGATCTCTTGCTCAACCACGCGTGGTTCATTGGCTCGTCGTCCAGGTTAAGTCTGCTGAACGTGCGGGAACTGGCGGGGCTGTGGCACCTCCCCCGTATCGAGGCGGACGTCCCGCTCGTGGAGCGGACCGGGGCGCGACGCTGGCTCCCGCTCCCGTATTCCGTCGCGCGGGGCTGTCGCCTGGGTGTCTCGACCCACCAGGGCAGCGCCGTCCCGGTGGCCCTGCCCGACGACTTGCTGCGTCGCCACCTCCTGCTGGTGGCCAAGACACGGCGCGGCAAGTCGTCGCTCCTGCTCCAGGTGGCGCATTACCCCATAAGGAGTGCGGAGACGACCGCGGCGTCTAGCCTCGTCCTCGTCGATCCGCACCGCGACCTGGCGCAAGCAGCTCTAGGTCTTATCCCGCCGGACCGCCACGACCACGTGGTCTACCTCGACGTGGGCGAGAGCCGCCGCCCCTTCGGCCTCAACCTGCTCGATGTCGGCCTGGGCTGGGACCGTGATGCCGCCGTCGGCAATGCCCTGAGCATCTTCCGCCGCGAGTTCGACCGCTTCTGGGGGCCGCGCATGGAGGACGCCTTC
>CAZLBQ010000580.1:0-3850 GCA_964557745.1 uncultured Anaerolineales bacterium | reverse complement strand
TCGTCCATGACGTCGTAGACGACGGCGGCGGCCGGGATGTGAGTCAGGACGTAGAACGGGATGGGCGTGTAGAACCACAGGATGATGGGGCGCAGCGGGGCCAGGCCCTCGCCGGCCACTCCCTGGCCCGCGACCGGCGTGGCCCAGCCCTGGCGGACCAGTTCGGCCTGGATGAGTTGAACATACACCGTGCGCCAGGCTTCCAGGACGTCCTGGCGGTCGGGGAAGACGGGCTGGTAGGCCGTCACGCCGCCCTGGTCGGCGACGAGCTTGAGGCGCGGCTCGCCCGTCGGGACGCTGTCGATCTCAGGCTCGTTGATGTACAGGACGGGGTAGCGCTGCGCCAGGCGCGAGAGGAGGTGCTGGGGGCGCTGCCAGACAAAGTCCCAACCCAGGTGGGCCAGGCAGACGATGACCGGCTTGTTGGCTGTCTCAGTCATGACCTAATCATCCTTCGCATAAACTGGATTAACTCATCGACGTGCGTATCGAAAGCAAACTCGGGACGCGCGCGACGGGCGTTAGCCGTGAGTTGGGCGACGCGGGGGCGGTCGCGCAACTGCGCGGCGAGGTCGGCATAGTCGCGGAAGAAGACACCGATATCGTGACGGCGCGCCAGGTTGGCGATCGCTACCTGAGAGCCGGGGTTGTCCTTAAGGAGCCAGGGCAGGCCGGCCGCGCCGTACGTGCCGATGCGCGCGGGCAGGTTGAGGTCGTCCCAGTGGGCGCGGCGCAGGTCGCCCTGATTGTCGCTGTCGAACAGGTGGAACCAGGCGGCGTCGTAGCGCGAGAGTTCGCGTACCCAGTCGGACGGCTCGACGGTGGAGTGGATGTGCATGTAGCCCGTCGCCAGCCCGTGCCGCGTCCAGTTGGGGAACTGCTGGTGGAAGTGGTCGCCGTAGAAGTGGACGTGGATGCCGGCGGCAGCGATGGCGTCGAACGGGTCGAGACCGAGGGGCCGGCCGGTGCAAACGGTGTGAAGCTCGCCGTCCTGGGCCGAGAGCTTGGGCGCCCAGTCGTCGGTCTGCCAGTCCGCCTTGGGCAGGTCGCCGTCGAGGATGAGGCTCCGCTGCGGGTCGAGGCGACCGGGGAGAGCCAGATCGAACCAGGCGCGGCTCTCGTCGTTGATGAAGACCTGGCCGTCGCTCTCGGTCAGCAGGCGGACGAGGGTCGGCCACAGCCCGTGGTCCAGGCAGATGAACGGCCCCTCCTTGAAGTGGAACACGAAGGGGATACCCAACCGGGCGTCGAGGACCTCTTCCAACAGCCGCAAAGCCTGCCAGTTGAGCAGGGCGTAGACCACGTCGGGCTGGACGGCGCGCACCCGCTCCCGCCACTGGCGGTCGTAGGGGATGGTCTCCAGGTGGCTGAACGGGAACGGGCCGGTGGCGTCCCAGTTCTCGGGGCGCGGGATCCACAGGCCAAACAGCCGGTGGCCGCGCTCTTCGAGGGCCACGATGCGCTCGGGGTTGAAGCCTAGCTCGCCGACGATGAGAATCTTGAGGCCGTCGGGGGCCGGGGCGGCAGGGCGGTCGAGGAAGCGGCGGTAGCGCGTGCGCTCGTCGACACGCATGCCGCGCGACGGCTGGAAGTTGAGGGCCACATCGCGGTCGAGGCCGTAGTGGGCGCGGAAGCGCGACAGGCCGCCGTGGGGCGGGACCATGAGGGTGTGGCGCTGCTCGGCGTGCTGGACCCACTCGCAGGTGACGGCCCCGGTGTAGGCGAAGCGGCCGCCGCGCGCCAGCAGCGCCCGCCAGAAGTCGCGTTCGAGGGTGTCGGTCTCGACCTCGGCGCGGGTCGGCCAGGGCAGGCCCGGCTCGTGGTCGCGGCGGTGCATGACCTGGACGAGGGCCAGGAGGTTGTCGTTGTCCAGCCCCTCGGCTTCCCGCCCGACCAGGGCTTCGCCCTGGAGCGTGGGCGCCGTCTGGCGGTACTGGTAGCGGACGCCGCCGTAGGCGAGGGTAACGTCAGGCGTGGCATCGAGCGTCTCGACCAGCCGCGCCAGGTGGTCAGGGTAGAAGACGTCGTCCGAGGGGAGATAGGCCAAGTAGCGGCCGCGCGCCAACTGAGTGGCGTGGTTGAGCGCCGCGCCGAGGCCGCCGTTGTGCGCGAGGCGCTCGTAGCGGATGCGCGCGTCGGCCAGGTACGGCGCGACGACGGACGCGGTCTCGTCGGGCGAGCCGTCGTCAACGATGACCAGTTCCCAGTCGGGCCACGTCTGGGCCAGCAGGCTCTCCAGGGCGCGTCCGATGAAGGGGGCATGACGGAACGTCGGCATGAGCACCGACACGCGGGGCGTGTCGGTGGCGGCGACTTCCTCTACGCTTGGCATAACAGTTGAATCACTCTTCTCCACGTCCACTCCAAGCCCTTGTGGCCGACTGAAGGCGGCGCTACAGAGGGCCGACTGAAGTTGGCGCTACACTGGCGCCCTGCCGACGGCCGGCGGGTTCGACGACGACGATGTCCAGCCCGTGCTGCACATCGGCCCAGGGGACAGGCGTCGCGCCCAGGGCGGCGAACTGGTCCAGCCACCACGAGCGCGGGCGCATCGTCGTGTGGCCCGTCTTGGTGGGGTCGACACAGTCGACCGCCGCGATGAGGACGCCGTCACAGACGCGCAGCATCTCGCGCAGGCTGCGCTCGACAAACGGCTCCGGGATATGGGCCAGCACGTCGGTACACAGGACGACGTCGAACGACTGCGACGGGAACGGCAGCCGATCGGCTGCCGCGCGGAGGTGATACGGGTGCGCGACGGTCAGCGGGGCCAGCGCCGCTGAGGGGTCGACGCCCCAGGCGTCGATGCCTTGCTCGCGGAGGGCCTGGACGACCCAGCCGCGTCCGCAGCCCACGTCCAGGACACGCGGCGTCGCCGGCTCAGGGCCGCCGTGTCCGGCGGCCAGTTCCCGCGTGGCGAGGGCGACGTACCGCCCCAGGCGGTCGGCGTCGTCCAGCCAGGCGCTGTGCCGCGTGTAGTACGCGCGGTCGTAGCGGCGGAAGTTGAGCCAGTGGGTGTTGTAGCGGTTGCCGTCGTGGACATAGTAGTCGGAGAGGACGGCGTCGACCTTGACCATGCCACGCGGGTGGCGGGACTGGACGCGGCCCCAGAACTCCAGGTCCTCATTGGTGTAGTGCGTCTCGGTCCACATCTCCGGCAGCCACTGGACCAGGTCTCGGCGGTGCAGCCCGTCGCCGGTGTCGATGTTGGTCTGGTCCGCGCCGACGATGTCCACCGTGACGCCATCCGGGTAGTGCAGCCGCCGCCCGCCGTAGGCGCCGGCGGCGTCGGGGCTGGCTTCGGCGGCGGCGACCAGGATTTCGAGGTGGTCGGGCCGCCAGGCGTTGTCGTCGTCGAGGTAGGCGATGTAGACGCCACGCGCCAGGAGCCAGCCGACGTTGCGCGGACGCGACGGGTGGCCGCAGTTGACAGGCAGCGGAACGTACAGCACACGCGGGTCGTTAACGGCGGTGACAAGGTCGCGGGTGCCGTCGGTCGAGGCGTCGTCGACGATGATCAATTCCCAGTGCGGATAGGACTGGCTCTGCACCGAGGCGATGGCGCGCCCAATGACCGAAGCGCGGTTGTAGGTTGGCAAAATCACCGAGACGAGCGCGGTCGAGGCGAGGTTCATCACATGGGACTCCTGGTCGCAACGACTTAGCCTGTTCCCATAGGCTGGGAAAGGCTGAAGTCGTTGCGTATGGAGCGTACGTAGCGGAACGGGTCGGCTTAGCTGGCGACGGCAGTCGTCTTCGTCTAGCTCGGCTTGGCTAACGTCTCTTCGGCGGTGAGGTCGTTGAGGCTCTCTGCGGCGCGCTTACCTGGCAGGAGCACGTGGTGGGGTCG
>CAZLBQ010000579.1:0-3861 GCA_964557745.1 uncultured Anaerolineales bacterium | reverse complement strand
GGGCCTCGCGCGGGAGCACAGTCTTGGTGCCCTCGCCCTGAAAGCCACCCCACATACCGACGATTTCTAGTGTGGGCCGCGCCCAGACCCGCTCGTGGGTTGAGTACCCGGCCTCGCCGTAGAGGGCGTCGACGCCCAACTGCGCCTTGTACTCGGCCTCGTCGTACGGGACGCGGGCGATCTGGGCGCGGTCCTCGTCGCTGAGCGGCACGACGTCGTCATAGAAGCCCGCGACGGCGACCGAGCCGTCGGGCGCGTGCAGCGAGGCCAGCAGCTCGGCCAGGGCATGCAGCGGGTTGGCGACGGCCCCGCCGTAGATGCCGGAGTGCAAGTCACTGTTGGCCCCCATCACGTCGATTTGAGCCGCGCAGCCGCCGCGCAGCCCGACCAGGAGCGCCGGTTCGGTCTCGCTCCACTGGCCGCTGTCGGCGTTGAGGACGAGGTCGCAGGCCAGCAGGTCCTTGTGCTCGGCCACGAAGGCTGGCAGTTGGGGACTGCCAATCTCCTCCTGGCCCTCGTAGAAGAACTTGACGTTGACCGGCAGCTTACCGGCCGTCTTGAGTAGCGCTTCAACGGCCTGGATGGTGACCAGCATATTGCCCTTGTCATCCGAGGCCCCGCGCGCGTAGACCCGCCCGTCGCGGATCGTCGGCTCGAAGGGCGGCGTCGTCCACAGGTCCACGGGGTCGACGGGTTGGACGTCGAAGTGGCCGTAGATCAGGTAGGTAGGCTTACCGGGCGCGTGCAGCCACTCGCCGTAGACGACAGGGTGGCCGCCGGTGGGCAGGATGCGCACCCCCTCGATACCCGCCGCCGTCATGCGCCGCGCCACCCACTCGGCGGCGCGCTGGACGTCGCCCGCGTGGTCGGGCAGCGATGAGATGCTGGGGATGCGCAGGAAGTCGAGCAGTTCCTCGGTGAAGCGGGCGCGGTTCTCGTTGAGATAGGTGGACCAATCAGACACGGGTTTCTCCTTGCGGTGATAGGTATACAGGGCGACATCACGGTCGGAAAACGGTCAGCGCTGTGCCTGTGCTGTCGCCGTCGGAGTCGTGGTTCGCGCTGGCCTGATACGTCATGCCCGTCGCCGTCACGTTCGTCACGCTGAACGTAACGCGGCTCACGCTCGACCGCGACAGGCCGGTCTTGGCGATAGCGCAGCGCCCGGTGGGCCCTGTCACGCACGAGCCGCTGCCACTGGTCCCCGCGCTCCACGCTCCGCTGACGGCCGCGTTGGCGATGGGGTTGTGGCGCGCGTCGTGGACGGCGATGGTGACGCTCGCCTTCCAGCGGCTGCTCGATGTCGCCGTGCTCACGCCGTCCAGGTCCCCGACGTGGATCAGGGGCAGGTAGATGGTGGACGTGGGTGTCGGGGTCACGCTGGCGGCGGGCGTGCGCGTGGCCGTCGGGGTTGGGGTACTGGTCGCCACGACGGCGCGGGTGGCGGTGGGCATGGGCGTTGCCGGCGGCGCGCTGGCGCCGGTCGGCACGACCAGCAGGGTGATACTGTTGGCCGGGAAGGTCGCGATGAAGCCGCCGGCCGTGACCGGCTGGTCGGCCTGGCGCACGATGGCCGCCAGGTTCGCCGCGCTGTAGCGGTAGACCTGGGCGGCGCCGGCGGGCGTGACGCCGGCCAGGGAGACGGCGCTGGTCAGGTTGTTGGCCGTCTTGTTGATGACCATGAGGGTCAGCGCGCCGTCGGCGGTGCGCTGGGCAGCGTAGACCGCCAGTTGCCCCTGGTCGGCGCTGGCCGCCCGCACGCTGACGTCGCCAAAGCCGCTGCCCGCGCCGTCAACGTTGCGGTACATGCGGAAGGCGAACGCGCCCGGGTCGGTCGCGGCGGGCGGCGACCAGAGTGTCGCCAGGTCTAGCCCCTCGCGGCCAAAGATGCCCAGCACATCGGCCTGGGCCAGCGCGCCGTTGATGTTGTCGAGGGCGCCCCAGTTGTACTCGGTGATGGCGAGCTTCGTGCCCGGATAGTTCTGGGCCACCCAGTCGCGCATGCGCGGGATGAGGTACACCGGCTCGTTGATCCAGCTCTCGTCCACATACGTCGTGTCCCACAGCGACCGCGTGGAGCGCAGGCGCAGCGCCTGATTCGCGGCGTCGGTTGCCGGCGCCAGGGCCACGCCCGACGCCTGTGTGTAGTAGTGCAGGTCGAGGTAGTCCACCAGGCGAACGCCGTACTGCTGCTCGTAAGCCTTCATCTGGCTCAGGTACCACGGGGCGAAGGGCACGCCGCCGTGAGCGTTGCGGTCCTGGGGGTTGTTCCACCAGTTACCGCCCGGCGCCCAGTCGAGCGCCGAGTAGAAGTAGGCCGTCCAGCCCCACAGCACGGGACCGAGCGTCCTCGCCGACGGGTCGGTGGCCTTGATGGCGGCAGCGTAGGCGAAGGTGCGGTCGCGTAGCTCGTCGTAGCTTGTCGGCGTGGGGTGAACGTCGCGGTGGGTGTCGTTCCACAGCATCGGCTCGTTGTCGAGGTTGTAGAAGGCGACGCCGCCGTTGGCCGCTGTGCCGTAGCGCGTGATGAGGTGGTTCAGCCAGCCCTGGACGAACGTCGGGTCGATGGCCTGGCTGGTGTCCGCCGCGTCGTTGCCGGTGACCTTCGAGCCGTCGGGGCGGATGCCGTTGCCGCAGTCGGGCCGATACGGGTCGGTGCGCTGCTGCGCGCCGTACTTGGCGACACTGAACCCGCACGCGTAGGCGCGCGCCTTGGGCGTCCAGCCCATGAGGGGGACGGTGATGATCGTCCGCGTCTCGGTGCGGCGGTCTTGGTCGATGAAGCGGTCGGCCGTCGAGCCGTCCGGCAGCGCGGCGGGGTTGGCGTTGTCTTCAGGGATGTTCTCGAAGTACCAGTCGTTGGCGGTGTTCGAGGTGTCAGCCAGGTAGTTGTAGCGCGTGGTCGAGTTGCCGCCCCAGCGGCGCACAGGCAGCCGCACCGCGTTCGCCAGCTCCTCGCTGGCGTAATTCATGCCGTAGATGTCGGGGCTGATGGCGTGGCGGGCCGCGCTGGCGTCGACGTTTAGGGCAGGGCCAGCGCCGGGCGGCGGGGTCGGCGTGGGTGTGAAGCCTGAGTTAACGAAGGCGATCTGGTCCAGGTAGAAGGTCGCCTGGCCGTGGCCCGTCGTGTCCTGCCAGGCGACACCGCTGATCTGGGCCGGGCTGCCCAGGCGGCTCAGCGGGACGTCAACCTTCGTCCAGGTGTTAGCGGCGATGCTCACCGCCACGCCCTGGCCGAGGGTTTGTGTCCCGTCGGCGAGCTTGACCTCGACCCCCTGGCCCCCTTGGGCTCCGCCGTGGACCCAGAAGCGCAGCGTGTCATAGCCTGCGCTGTCGATCAGAGTATACGTGTGCAGATAGAGGCCGCCCCAGGCGGCCGTGTACGTGACGGCCACCGAGGCCGAGCCGCTGTAGACGGGCGAGGGGGTGGCGAAGTTGACGGTGCTGTCCCACGACCAGTTCTGCCAGCCCGCGCCAAGGGCGTCCGCGTACACCGTCGGCGCGCCACCCTGGGCCGCGCCGGGGTGGGGGCTGAGCAGCAGCCCAAAGAGGAGCAGGGGCAGAACGAGGAGCCGCAGCCAGCGGTCGAGAGAGTGTCGCATCCAGGGCCTCCAGAGAGTGCAATACGCGTCACGCGCAAGGCGGACCGAAATTCGTTGGTCACTCCTTATATACGCGCGACGCTTGCCTATCGCTACACCCTCACGGCGCGGCGGGGCCGGTGTCCCACCACTTGGAGAGGCGGCCCGTGGAGCGGCCCGGCTGATCGACATAATGCGACACGTCGTTGAACACCATCAGGCGGGCGCGGACGGGGTCCTTGAAGTCCAGGATGTTGAGGCTGCACGGGGCCTGGTCGAG
>CAZLBQ010000578.1:0-3862 GCA_964557745.1 uncultured Anaerolineales bacterium | reverse complement strand
TGAAATTGCACATTCACCGAAACGGTATCATAATGCCGCGTCGTGAATTTAGGCCGCTGTACTAGACAAGGAGACACGTCCATGGCCGACAAGTCCCTCAATCGCGCCAACGGCACGCTGGACGACTCGCTGTGGGACCACAAGTGGGGCTTCAAGGATACGCGCTTCGTGGTCCAGCCCGACCGCTCGGTGTCGGTCACGGGCAGCCGCTACGCCATCTCCGGCGCCGAGATGCCCGAGTTCATCCCCTTTGTCGAGGAGATGCTCCAGGTCAAGTTCGACGTGAACGACGTCAAGGCGGAGCGGGCCGACAAGCCCGTCCCGCCGCCCCGCGCCAACCCCGCCTTTACCCAGGCCCTGGCGGCGGCCTTCCCCGGCGACCGCTTCAGCCAGGACGACCGCCAGCGCCTGCTGCACAGCCACGGCCAGACGACGGCCGACGAGGTCTACCGCGTCCTGTACGGCGCGCTCGACCGGGTCGCCGACCTCGTCTTCTATCCTGAGAGCGAGGACGAAGCCGCGCGCCTGGTTCGCCTCGCCCAGGAGCACAACGTCGTCCTGGTCCCCTTCGGCGGCGGGACCAGCGTCAGCTGTGCCCTGCAACTGCCCGCCAACGAGGACCGCCTGATTGTGGTCGTGGACATGCGGCGTATGAACAAGATTGAGTGGCTGGACCGCGCCAACTTCCGCGCTTGCGTCCAGGCCGGTATCACCGGCCAGCAGTTGGAAGCGGCGCTCAACGCCGAGGGCTTCACCTGCGGCCACGAGCCGGACAGCCTCGAACTCTCGACGCTCGGCGGCTGGATCGCCACCAACGCCAGCGGCATGAAGAAGAACCGCTACGGCAACATCGAGGACATCGTCGAGAACGTGACGATGATCACGCCGCGCGGCGTGGTCGAACAGGTCGTCGCCATGCCCCGCCTGTCGATGGGCATGCAAGTCCAGAACCTGTTGTTCGGCAGCGAGGGCAACCTGGGGCTGATTACCAAAGCCGTCATCCGCGTCCACCAGCTGCCCGAGGTCAAGAAGTACGGCTCGCTCGTCTTCCCCGACTTCAAGGCGGGCACCGACTTCCTCTACGACCTGACGCGGGCGGGCGTCCTGCCCGCCAGCATCCGCCTGCTGGACAACATCCAGTTCCGCTTCGGCTCGGCCCTCAAGCCGCGCCCGACGCCGACCGAGGCGCTGGTCAACCGGGCGCAGAAGGCGTACCTGGTCAACGTCAAGAAGTTCGACCCGCACCAGCTGTCCGCCGCGACGATTGTCATGGAAGGCTCGGCCGACGAGGTGGCATACCAGGAGCGAGTCGTCTATCGCCTGGCGAAGCAGCACAGCGGCATCGCGGGCGGCGAGGGCAACGGCCAGCGCGGCTACATGCTGACCTACGCCATCGCCTACATCCGCGACTTCCTGGCCGACTACCACATCATCGGCGAGACCTACGAGACGACGGTGCCGTGGGACAAGGTCCACGCTGTCATCGACGCCGTGGCGCGCCTGGCCGACGAGCAGCACCGCGCCTACGGCCTGCCGGGCCGGCCCTACGTCTCGCCGCGCATCACGCAGTGCTACCACACGGGTGTGTGCATCTACTTCACCCACGGCTTCAGCGTCAAGGGTGTGGCCGAGCCGGACCGCATCTTCAGCGAGATCGAGCACCGTCTGCGCGAGACCATTCTGGCCCACGGCGGCTCCATCTCGCACCACCACGGCGTCGGCAAGCTGCGCAAGGACTTCATGGCCGCGACGGTGTCGCCCGCGACGGTCGAGATGCTCAAGGCCATCAAGCAGGCCGACGACCCGCAGAACATCTTCGGCATCCGCAACAACGTCTTCGCGGAGTAACCTCGTATGCTGCCCTGGGGCTGGGTCTACATCGCCGCGCTGATCGCCGAAACCATCATTCGCGTGCCCTACAATCAGCAGCGCCGCCAGACGCCCGTCGCCGTCGACCGCGTCTCCTCCCGTGAGCGGCTGCTGCTAGGCAGCCTGTGGTTCGGCATGTTCGCCCTGCCCATCGTCTACCTCGCCACGCGGTGGCTCGCCTTCGCCGACTACAGCCTGCCCGCCTGGGCGGGCTGGCTCGGCGTGGCCCTCATTCTCGCCGCCGTCGGCGTCTTCTGGCGCGCCCACCACGACCTGGGCCGCCACTGGTCGCCGACGCTCCAGATCATGGCCGACCACACCCTGGTGCAGTCAGGCCTGTACCGTGTCATCCGCCACCCCATGTACGCCTCGCAACTGCTGTGGGCGCTGGCCCAGCCCCTCCTGCTCCAGAACTGGCTGGCCGGCGTGCTGAGCGCCTTGCTGTACGCCCCGCTCTTTATCATCCGCATTCCTCAGGAGGAAGCCCTGATGCTCGAGCAGTTCGGGGACCAGTATCGCGCCTACATGCAGCGCACGGGGCGCATCTTCCCCCGCCTGGGCCGCCGGTCCTAGCCCGGCTGTGGTCGACACCGTATGCTCTCCGGAGGCGCCATTCCCCCTCTCAGCGAAGCCGAAATCCAGGTTCTCATCGCCCACCTGGAGCTGGCGCAGCCGAAGGAAACACCCAACAACAACTTCTACGTGTTCTACCCTCGGACGCTTGACGAGGCTGCGACCTACTTCCGGCGCTTCCGCGAGGACTGGACGCCCGCCTATCGGCGCCTGACGCAGCGGAGCCTGCTCGTCGAGGTCGCGCCAGATCAGTACCATTTGACAGAGGCGGGCGTCGTCGTGGCCGAGCGCCTCCGCCTGGCCCGCCCGCCCATCTACTACTGGTACTGGGAGTACTATCTCGCAGCGCCGTCTAGCCCGGCCTACGTCCGCTTCTGCGCGGCGCTCTACGGCCGCGCCCTGTGTCAGGCCAACTTCAGCGACATGCGCCAGATGGAGGCGCTTCTCGACGCGCTGCGCCTCGGCCCGGCCAGCCGCGTCCTCGACCTGGGCTGCGGCGTCGGGTTGATCGCCGAGTACATCTCTGACGTCACGGGCGCGCATGTCACCGGCCTCGACTACGCGCCCGTCGCCATCGAGCAGGCCCAGGCGCGCACCGTCGCCAAGCGCGACCGGCTGGCCTTCCACGTCGGCAACCTCGACGCGCTGCCCTTCCCGCCGCGCTCCTTTGACACCCTGCTCTCAATTGATACGCTCTACATGCCCAACGACCTCGACGCGACGCTGGCCCAGATGCGCGACCTGCTGACGCCCGGCGGCCAGATGGGCATCTTCTACACCCACAGGCTGACGGGCCGGCCGGGCGAGAGCCGCGCCGACCTGGCCCCCGACCGCACGCCGCTGGGCCAGGCGCTCCACCGCGCCGGGCTGAGCTACCGCGCAGTCGACTTCACCGCCGAGACATACGTCCACCTCCAGCGCAAGCGCCGCCTGGCCGAGACTTTCCGCGCCGACTTCGCCGCCGAGGGCCGCGCCTTCCTCTACGACTATCTCGTCGCCGAGTCCGAACCCAACCCCGCCCCCTTCGACCCCGCCACCGCCACGATGAGCCGGTACCTGTACCACGTGATCGCTTGACGCCACACCGACTTTGACTATCCTTGACCATAAGTAGCTATCAACGCACCTTTGGTCAAGGGATACGTCATGTCGGAACATCGCCTGCGTATTCTCCACGTCTCGGACCTCCACGAGCGCGTCGCGCTCGACTGGATGCCGCCCGAGCGGAAGCGCCAGGTCCGCCGCGGCGCCGTGAGCCGCTACCGTGTCCTGGGCGACAGCTTCCTAGCGGCGCTAGGCGAGATTCGGCAGGCGGGCCGCGTCGACCTGGTGTGCTTCACGGGCGATGCCGCCGACTGGGGCCTGCCCGAGGAGTTCGCCCAGGCGACGGCGCGCCTCGACGCCATCCTCCAGGCCGTCG
>CAZLBQ010000577.1:0-3876 GCA_964557745.1 uncultured Anaerolineales bacterium | reverse complement strand
TGCGGTGGTCAACGGTGCCAACTCCCAACCATGGTGACTATGCCCGTCTGTTGGTCGAGGCGGCCATAGCGGCCGACGATGCATGGGCTGTCGGAGAATATCATATCCCCCCGCCCCTGCCGGATATAGGCATGAGTTCTTACACCCTACACCTCCATTGGGATGGAACGCGGTAGGTCAGCCAAACACCAGGCACGACCTATGGCGAACTGTCTGGGGTTGGCTATGCGCCATCGGGGAGTATCTGGAGTGTTGGGACGGCTGTGCATTTCAGTACACACGTTATTGTTCGCCAATCGATAGTTGAGCGGGGGATGTGTCAGGGGGGGAGGTAGCGACAGTTTCGTGTTCGGCTAGCGCAGTGGGCAGGGGGCTTCGTGTAGTCAGGATGGTGGCGTTTGTGGAGAAGGGGTTGGTTTTTTCATTGAATAGGGCAGAGGCTATACGAAAAGGGTATGGGCGCTGACTTCCTGATTTTTCTCTGGCGGCGACTGCGGCCGGTCGAGGGCTGGCTGATTTGGACCCTGCTGGTCATCGCCGTTCTGATGCTGCCCTGGGCGGTGGCGGCGGCAGGCTGGCTGCCCGGCTCGGGTGCGCTGTTCCCCATTAGCTTTGTCGCGCTCCTCCTCGGACTGCGCATGGGGCGCGGACGATGGGCAGGAGCGTGGCTGGCCGTCGCCGCCATCATCGGAGCCATCGTTATCGGCCTGTGGCTGGGTGGCGTGTTCCCCTCGCTGGGGCAGACGTGGACGGCGGCGCGGCAGACGGTGGCCTGGTTCGCCACGAACCGAGCAGGGGAGTGGCCAGGGCTGCCTGTGCTGCGCGTCAGCGAGGCGGCGGCGGTGGGCTTCGCGCAGCGGCTGGCGGCGTGGAGCGGGACGCTACGCGGCGGGCCGCCGACGAACGACACGCTGCCTGTGCTGTGGCTGGCGGCCGCCGTGACGTGGTGGGCCACCCTGTGGGCGGGGTTCGCCATGCGGCGCTGGCGGCAGGTGGGGTGGGCGCTGCTGCCGGTCGGCGCGCTGCTGGCAAACCACGTCGTCTTCGCACCGGGCGTCAGCGCGCCGCTGGTCCTGTTCCTGGTGGCGACGCTGGCGCTGCTGGCGCAGGGACGCCTGTTGGCCCTCGAGGAGCGCTGGGAGGCCGAGCGCGTCGACTACTCGGGCGAGATTCGCATTGACCTGACCTTCGCCACCGCGGCCGTGGTGCTCCTGCTGCCCATCCTGGCGTGGGCCGCGCCCTTGCCCATCCTGTACGGGCCGGCCCGCGCGGCGTGGCAGGCGTTCGAGGGGCCGCGCCAGGCGGCGGGTGAGATCGCCAAGCGCGCCATGGGACCGCTGCAGCGGCCACCGACCGGCGGGCTGTTTGGCCGCCCGGCCGACTTCTCGGACCTGCCGTACAGCCGCATCCTGAGCGAGCCGCCCAACCTGCGCGATCAGGTCGTGCTGCGGGTCCAGACCAACGACCCGCCACCGTACGGCCCCAACGAGACCTACGTGCAACGCTATCTACGGCTGGAGACGTTCGACACGTACACCGGGCGCGGCTGGGAGAACACGGCGCTGACCGAGCGGCGCGTCGAGGCCGAGAACACCGACGCGGCGTACGCCAGCCTGCCGGGCGGCACGCGCCTTTTGCAGAGCTACACGCTGGCCGACGGCGCCCCGTCGGTCGCCGCCAACAACCCGGTCGCCATCGACCGTCCGTACACGCGCCTGGAACGCGGCCCGGCCGAGCTGGTGGGGCTGCGCATCGACGCCCGCCAGTACACGGTGGTGTCGCGGCTGACGACGGCCAGCGTAGGCCAGCTGCGCAGCGCAGCGCCGCTGGGCGACGACCGCTTCACGGCGCTGCCACCGACGGTGCCAGCGCGGGTGCGCGACCTGGCGCGCAGCTTGACGCAAGACGCGCCGACCGACTACGACAAGGCCGACCGCCTTGAGAAGTACGTGCGCTCGTTCCCCTACAACCTGGACGTGCCCGGCCCGCCGCCGGGACGAGAGATCGCCGACTACTTTCTGTTCGACTTGAAGCAGGGCTACTGCGACTATATGGCGTCGACGATGGTCGTCCTGCTGCGGGTGGTGGGCATCCCGGCGCGGCTGGCAACGGGCTATGTCACGGGCAGCTACGACCGCGACACGAATCAGTGGGTCGTGACGGGTCACGAGGCGCACGCGTGGCCGGAGGTGTACTTCTCAGGCATCGGCTGGGTCGAGTTTGAGCCGACGTCGGGCCGCGCCGACATCGAGCGCCCGCCGGAGGACGCGCCGCTGCCGCCTGTCATCACGAGCACGCCGCCCGAACCGGAGCGCCGTTGGGGTTGGCTGCTGGCGCTGCCCCTTGCGGCAGCCCTGCTCGGTGGTGTGTGGCTGGGCGTGTCGGTCTACCGGCGCCGCCGCTTCGAGGCGCTGCCGCCGGCGCAGCAGGTGCGGGAACTGTGGACACGACTGGTGGGGCGGGCGGCGCGCTTCGGGCACGCCCCGGCCCCCACGCAGACGCCTCTCGAGTACGCCCGTGACCTGGCGGGGGACCTGGAGCAGCGCGAGGTGGACCTGGGGCCGTGGGAGTGGCGGGGGCGCGAGGGACGGCGACCGCTGGACCGCCTGGCCGAGCAGTACACGAGCGTGACCTATTCAGAGCGGGAGCCGGCCCCCGGCGCGGCGGTGGACGCACAGAGCGCGTGGGAGCGGGTGAAGGGGCTGCTGTGGCTGCTGGCCTGGCGGAGTCTTCCGGACAATAGACAGAATTAACCGAATTGGCAGAATGATCAGAATGGGGTGTGGTTGAGGGCAGGGGGATGGACGGGGCTATGCTTGAGGATGGCGATGTCGAGGCAGCGCTGTTGCGGCGCAACCAGGAACTCTCGATTCTCAACGCCATTGCCGAGGCGCTGAACCGCGCCGTGGACCTACGCGAGGCGCTGGACGCGGCGCTGCGGCTGGTGGCGGAGTTGCTGGGCCTGCACGCCGGCTGGGTGTGGCTGCTGGACGAGGACACCGGCGAGGCCAGCGTGGCGGCCCAACTCAACCTGCCGCCGAGCCTGGCCGAGCACCCGGCGCGGATGCGGGGCGGCTGCCTGTGCCTGGACACGTTCCGCGCCGGTGACCTGACGGGCGCGGCGAGCGTCAACCTGCTACGCTGCAGCCGCCTCCAATACCTCACCGAGGGCACCCAGGGGCTGCGCTTCCACGCCAGCATCCCCCTCTATGCCACGGACAAGCCGCTGGGGGTCATGAACGTCGCCAGCGCCGACTGGCGCGAACTGGAACCTGAAGACCTGCGCCTGTTGTACACCATCGGCTACCAGATGGGCGTGGCGGTCGAGCGGGCGCGGCTCCAGGAGCGGGCGCGGCGGCTGGCGACGGTCGAGGAGCGCAATCGGCTGGCGCGCGAGATCCACGACACGCTGGCGCAAGGGCTGGCGGCTATCACCCTCCACCTGGAGAGCGCTGACGCCCTCCTGGAGAGAGACATGAGCCGCGCGCAGGCTGCTATCCGCAAGGCGCTGGCCCTGACGCGGAGCAACCTGGAGGAGGCGCGGCGCTCGGTGCTCGACCTGCGCGCCGGGCCCTTGCAGGAGCAGACGCTACCAGAAGCGCTGGCGGCGCTGGCGCGCGCGTTCGGCCAGGAACACGGGGTCCAGGTCCGCTGGCGGCACAGCGGGGCGGCGGACCATCTGCCCGCGCGCGTGGAGAGCGGCCTGTACCGCATCGCCCAGGAATCTCTGACCAACATCGCGCGCCACGCGGGGGCCAGCAGAGCGCGCCTGTCCCTTGACATAACCACGACAGGCATCAAGATGGAGATTGCCGACAACGGGGTGGGGTTTGACCCGGCGCAGCCAGCGGCGGTGGGTCACTTCGGGCTGGCGGG
>CAZLBQ010000576.1:0-3906 GCA_964557745.1 uncultured Anaerolineales bacterium | reverse complement strand
AGCTTGGCGCATCCCCTCGCGGACCACCGCCAGGTTCTCAGGGCTGATGGGCAGCCGGCGGACGGCTTCCGGGGCGAAGCCGCGCACCACCTTGCCGTCGGCGGTCACTTCCTGGTAGAGAATCTGCGGCTTGTAGAGCGTCCCGCCGTTGGCGAGGGCCGCCGTGGCGTTGAGCATCTGGAGGGGCGTGGCGTTGAAGAAGCCCTGGCCGATGGACATGTTGTACGTGTCGCCGACATACCAGATGTCGGCGTAGTTGAGCCGCTTCCAGCGGTCCCAACTATCGCCGTCGGCCGCCATAAGCCCCTTGGCCTCGCCCGGCAGGCCAATCCCTGTGGGTACGCCGAAGCCATAGGCGCGGGCGTAGCGTGTCAGGCGGTCCAGGCCCAGGCCGGTGAACTTGTCCGGCTCATAGCCACCGCCCACTTTGTAGAAGAAGACGTCACTGGACTGGGCGATGGCCTC
This sequence comes from uncultured Anaerolineales bacterium, assembly GCA_964557745.1. Lineage (GTDB taxonomy): Bacteria > Chloroflexota > Anaerolineae > Epilineales > JAHCIE01 > JAHCIE01. The sequence continues at coordinate 3,441 of CAZLBQ010000576.1, read as the reverse complement.
GACAACGTTAATCATGCCGTGGCCCTCCTTCTTCCAGCAATAGAAGGGGGTGGCCTTGTTCTTGTCGTCGGGAAAGAACTTGTTGGGCAGCAGCAGGACGCCCTTGCATTCGAGGCGCGTGTTGGGGCTGAGGACCCCTTCCTGGAGCGCCGCCGAGGCCGGCACGATCTTGAACACCGAGCCGGTGGGATAGATGGCCTCGATGGCGCGGTTCATCAGCGGCCGGTCGGGGTTCTCGCTCAGCTTGACGTACTCGCCGACGTTCTCGGCGTTGATGCCCGCGCCGAAGACGTTGTTGTCGTAGTTGGGGACGGAGACCATCGCCAGGATTTCCCCCGTCTGGGGGTTCATGACGATGGCGACGCCGCGTGTCGCCTTGATGCGGTCCAGGCCCTGGCGCAGCAACTCCTCCACCTTGCGTTGGAGATTCAAGTCCAGCGTGAGGACGATGTTGTGGCCGGGGACGGGCGGCATCGGGTCGCCTACCGTCTTGACCTCGCGCCCCGCCGCGTCGACCTCGACAATCTTGCGGCCCTTGCGGCCGCGCAGCGCACCCTCGAAGGCGTACTCCGCGCCCGCCAGGCCGATCTTGTCGCCCGATTCGTAGTCCAGGTCGGGTTTGAAGTAGGCGTCGCGCTGCTCGGCGGGAATGTTGCCCATGAAGCCGAGCAGGTGGGCGACGCTCGCCCCCGCCAGGTACTGGCGCACTGGCGTCACGTCGATGGTCACGCCCGGCAGGTTGATGCGGTCCTGCTCGATCTCGAAGGCCAGGTCACGCGGCACGCCCGCTTTGACCTGGATGGGCGTATACGAGGCGCGGCACGCCTCGGCGATGTACTCTTTGATGCCGTGGGCGGTCGTCGGGCCGGGCGGGATGTACTTCGACGTGATGTCGCACACATCGGCGGCGGTGGCCTTGATCCACGCCTGGCTCGGATGGGGGTCCGCGCCCGGCTCCCCGCTGGCCGGGATATCCAGTTTCTGCGATAGCCGCGCCAGCACCTCGGCCTGCTTGTCTTCATCCTCCGGCAGGTCGGCGTAGGTGATGAAGACCGAGAAGCTCGGCAGGTTGCGGGCCAGGATGTTGCCGTCACGGTCGTAGAAGATGCCGCGCGCGGCGTCGACAGTGCGCGGGCGGAGGCGGTTGACGTCGGCCTGCTGCTTGAAGCGCGCCGACTCGAGAATCTGGAGCTTCCAGAGCTGGCCCAGGAAGACGGCGAAGATGGCGACGACGGCGATCTTGAGCAGCAGGAAGCGGAAGCGCGGCGAGGGCGGCGGCGGGGGCGGCGGCGGAGGCCGCTGTCCCCAGTGCTGCGTCTTCGGATCAGGCGGGATGAAGTCAAACATAAGGCATGAAACGTGATGCGTGATGCGCGAAACGTGATGCGCAAAAGGTGATGCGTAGACGTTTCACGCTAGATTTCCATGATCGTCCCGGTGCGGCGGTTGACCCAGGCCAGCGGGCGGTAGAGGAGAAGCAGGAGGAGGATGTTCCACGCCAGGGCGGGGCCAATGATCCGGGAGGCGAAGGCCCAGTCGGCGGTATACTCGGTCGAGGCCAGGACGGCCAGGTAAACTACGTGGTACAGGAAGGTCGTCACGGCCATGACGGCGACTTGCAGCAGCATCGCGCCGAAGGCGGCGCGGTGGACGACGCCCGCGACGAGGGCGGCCAGCAGCAGCGCCACAGTGAACGCCCCAAACGGCCCCCCCGACAGCAAATCGAGCAGGACGCCGCCCACGAAGGCCCACAACACGCCCTCTTCCGGGCCACGCAGCAGACTCCAACTGACGACGAGGACGAGCATCAAGTCGGGCCGCCAACCGATCAGCGGCAGCCACGTGACCTGGAGCAGCGCCATGACCAGCACGAGGGCGGCCATGAGATAGATATTGGCCGGCGTCGCAAACAGGCTGCGGCGACGGCGGGGGCTGGCCACTCGCGTCTCCCTCTATTGTAGTCTACGTTTTAAAGATTGACCACTGACGATTGACGATTGGCTGACCGCCCCTACTTCTCCTGCACCGGCTCGAACTGGGTGACCACGAGCACCTGCTCTAGCTGGCCAAAGTTGACGATAGGGCGCACGTCGGCTTCCTGGAACAGTTCGATGTCTTGCTGGCGGACCTTGGTCACCTGGCCGATGGGCTGGCCGGGCGGGAAAGCGCCGCCTAGTCCGGAGGTCATGACAATGTCGCCCACCTTGAGGTCGGCGCCTTGCTCGACAAAGCGCAGCACCAGCCGCCCGTCCGCTATCCCTTGCACGACCCCGGTGGCGCGAGAGCGCATGAGCATGGCGTTAACCGAACTGGCCGTATCGGTGAGCAGCAGGACACGGGACGTGCGATCGCCGACCCGCGTCAGCCGGCCCACCAGACCCTGGGCGGTGACGACCGGCATCCCGTCGCGGACGCCGTCCCGCTGGCCGAGGTTGAGGGTCAGCATGGCGAGATAGGGGCTGGGGTCGCGGCTGATGACCTGGCCCGGCTTGAGGCCGGGCGCGCCCCGCTCGATGACGTCCGCGCCCAGCATCTTGAGCGTCGGGTTCGCCTCCTTGAAGGCCAGGGCGGCACGCAGGCGCTCGTTCTCGCTGGCGGCTTCAGTGAGACGGAGGTTCTCGACCGACAGGCGGGCGATTTCCTCGCGCAACTCGGCATTCTCGGTCTGCAACGCCTCAAAGCGGCGCACACCCTCAAGGATGCCGGTGAAGCGCGCCGCAACGCTGGTCAGGGGGTTCTCCGCCGACGCGAGCAGGTCCGACAGCGCCCGCTGAGCCGGGTCGAGGCGGCCCGCCTGGTGCAGCGCGTAACCCGCCACCGCCAGCGCCAGCAGCACGATGAAGAGCCAGGACCGTTCGAGAAAGCGATACATGACAAGTTTCAAGTGACAAGTATCAAGTTTCAAGTATGAAGTGGCGAGTCTGGCATCTGACTCGAAACTTGATAGTTGATACTTGTTACTTCTTTTCTAGCGGTTGATGCTCGACCGCTGGGTGCTCGCCAGCACCTTCGACAGGCCGTCGAGGTCTTCGAGGACACGCCCTGCGCCCTTGGCCACGCAGGCCAGCGGGTCTTCGGCGACGTAGACGTGCATCTTGGTCTCGTCCGATAGGCGCTGGGCCAGGCCCTTGAGCAGCGCGCCGCCGCCTGCCAGGGCGATGCCATGTTCCAACAGGTCAGCGATGGGTTCGGGGGGGGTGTCGTCGAGGGTGTCGCGCACGATATCGACGATGGCGTTCACCGGGCCACTGAGGGCCTCGCGAATCTCGACCGAGCTAACCTCGACCTGCTGCGGCAGCCCCGTAATCAGGTTGCGGCCGCGCAAGACGCGCGTCTCTTCCTTCTCCAGCGGGTAGGCCGAGCCAATGGCAATCTTCACCCACTCGGCCATGCGCTCGCCGATGAACAGGTTGTATTTCTGGCGCGCGTACTGGATAATGC
>CAZLBQ010000575.1:0-3907 GCA_964557745.1 uncultured Anaerolineales bacterium | reverse complement strand
TAGGCTGATGCGCTTATTGGTGTGGCGCGAGCACATGCGATGAGACGATCAGGACTGGCGCATGCGCAACGCAGAAGCAAACGCCTTCGGCTCGATGGGCGCAGTCCGAAGCGTCCCAGCATCCATGTCGATGTAGCTGGCCATCGACTGACACTTGCCATCGAGCAGCCTCTCAACGTAGCTGGCTGCGACCGCCGCCACGACCTGGTTGATCGTCGCCCCTTGCGTTTCCGTCGCGACGGCCTCGGCGCAGTCGAGACGGGGCACGGGCGCGGGCGCAGCGTCGAGGAGGTCGGGGTGCTGCAACGAGGGGGCGGGCAAGGCCGTGCAGATGCCGTGCTCTGGGTGGAACACGCCCCGCAGATACGTGGCTCGTATCGCGTTGCCCAGCAGCACCTGACCCGCGTTGCACCCGTTGCCACAGTCCAGCCACAGCACATCCAGCCGGCTGTCGAGAGTCGAGGCGATGGCACGGCGCGCCTCGGCGTTGTCGACGGCCCCGATGAGCAGGTTCAGGCGGCTCGGTTGGGCGCGGAAGATCCGTGCATGCAGGCCCGCGTCGTAGGGCTGGACGGCGTAGCCCACCGTCCGCCCGAAGCGCTTGGCGAGCCGCTCGGCCACCACCCGCGCTTTGAACTGACCCACCTCGTCAGGGTCGAAGGCTTGGCGACCCACGTTATGCGCCTCCACCCGGTCCATGTCCACCAGGACCAGATCGGCGTTTCGCCCCAGCAGCAGACGGCAGACGGCCTCGGCCAGGAAGCTGCCCGTCCCGCCACAACCTACCTGCACGATGACCGCGTCCTTCGCGTGACCGCCGCGCAACCAGTCGCGCCCGACCGTCACGTCAAGTCGATAGCTCATCGGGGGCCTCCTCGGCTTCGCCTTCGACCGTCACGTCGCGGAACCCTTGCGGCTCGCCCTCGAACACCTCGCCCCACGGCACACCCATGAAGTAGCCGTAGACGCCGACCCGCAGGCGGACCTCGGGCTGGTCCCCATCGAGCCGCCCCAGGACACCGTAGACGGCCAGGCGCTGCTCGTCGGCGTCATCCGTCACGCTGAAGCGTGCCGCGTAGCGGTGGTGGGAGTGAATCTCCAGGACGACGCCAGGCGCCGGCAGGTAGGCGACCTCGGTGGGGCTGACCGCCTGCTGGGGCACCACCAGGTGATAGCCCAGGCGCTCAGTGTAGCGAACGGTCAGGAGTACCTCCTGGCATTCCAGTGCCCACGTTCTGGCGATGTCGACAACGTGCGCCCACAGGGCGTGCGGGATACGCCCGTGCTTGAGGGTGAACACCGGGTGCAAGGCGGCCAGGCCGCGCACCTCGCAGCGAGCGATGGGCACTCGAGCTGCCAGGTGCTCGTTCTCGGCCTGCACCCCCAAGCCGTCGGCCGACAGGACGTAGTCGTAGGCGGCTCCACTCGGCGCGGGCGGCCCGTCATAGGCGATGAGATAGTCGACGAGCCTCATCGTCAGTCTCCCAGCCGCATAGCGTCGCCCACCCGTAGGTGCGACACGAGGTCGTCGAGGGGGAAGTGGCGCTGACCCCGCAACCCCTCCCACAGCTGCCCGATGTCGTCGGGATAGCGCTGGGACTTGCCCTGACCCAGGTGCCCTGAGAAGGCGCTGTGGAAGAACGCCTCGGGGACCCTGGCTGGGTCAGCCGGAAAGGTCTCGGTGCCCGGGCAGATACGACCCGTCGGGAAGACGTTGTAGACGGGCGCGGAGTACAGCGGGTCATCTTCGCTGCGCGGGTAGCGCTTCGCGGCGAAGACGAAGGGAGTGTGACCTTGGCCGCAGACGAAGACCAGGCCGGGCATGGGCAGGCGCAGGCGGCGCAAGGGGGTGTCTGGTCCCTCTCGTAGGCTCACCACCCACACCCGCGCCTCCCGCCACACGGCCACGTGGCTCCCCGTCCGCGTCCGCGACCACCACAGGGCGCCAGGGGGCAGCAGGCCGCTGCCCAGGTCCAGCTGCCCGGCTAGGGCCTGGGCGACGTCCAGGGCCGAGACGCGCCGCACCCGCACCGTCGACCCGCTGTAGTCGGTCAGCAACACCGTCTCGGCGTGGAAGTCGAGGCGCAGCTGCAGGGGGTCAGGCTCTACGTCCACGTTAGGGGGCAGCGCCCAGCGGTAGGGCGACAGGGTCTGGTCCTCCGTCAGCGTGGGGGCAGACCAGCCCTCGTTCGGTGATCTCGAGTTCATACAGCCTCCGGATCCTTTGATAGACCAGCTGGGCATTCTGGCCGAGGGCGGCCTCGACCAGCAGGCGGAAGTGGGTGGCAGGGTCGGCCTCCAGCCAGTCGGCGAGGGCCTCCACCCGGTCGAGCAGGGCTTCGGCGTGCCGCCACTGGGCTGTCAGCTCAACCACGTTGTCCCGCGTCCACTCGGCATCCACTACCTCGATCTCGTCGTCGACGTCCAGGAAGACACTCCCTGTCTCGCCCCACAGCCAGGCGGCGAAGTCGGCCACCGCCACACACGAAGTGGCGTCGAAGGCGGCGTGCAGAACGTCGAGGGGGAAGCCGCCGTCGGGGATCTGGCGCAGGACGTCGAGGGGAATGAAGGTCCGCGCCCACTCGAGCAGCGGCACGCGGACGTCGATCGGCGCCTGGCACAGGGTCAGCAGGAGCAGCTCGCCCTGCCGCCGCTGGAGGTCGTGGTAGTCCTCCAGGTTCCAGCCCAGCCTCAGGAAGGGGATGCGCCAGACGAGCTGGTCGTACTCGTCGCCCTCGTAGAGGGGGAAGAGGTCAGCCTGGACGCGCTGGACGAAGGCTTGCACTCGCGCCGTCTCCCGTGGCTCATTGGGGAGTTGGGCGTTCCAGATGGCGTCGGCGTCGTCGGGGAAGAGGTCGTGGACGAGGGCGCGGAACTGGAGGAGGGCCTCGTGGGAGGCCAGGAGGGCGGCGACGGACCGCGGGGCGACCACGGTCCGTCGCAGGGCACGAGCCAGAGACAGGGGGCCGACGAGGGTCACATCAGGCGGCGCAAGGCCTGGACGGCCTGGCGGGTGGCGTGGACGTAGGCATCGGCCTCGGCGAAGGCCAGGGCGATGTCGGGCTGGAGGAGACCAGCCGCCTCGACATCCAACTCGCCCTCGGCGTCGATGAGTGCCTCGGCGAGCTCGAACACCCGTAGCCGCGCGTCGGGAAGAGTGGCGAGTAGCGAGAAGCGAGTAGCGCGACCGGAGGGGAGAGGGGCGGGGGAAGTGGCAAGTAGCGAGTGGCGAGTAGCGAGTGCAGAAGCGAGAGAGGGCGAGCCAGACGAGAGAGGCGAGGCGGTGGGCTGCCTCGGGCCAGGATCGGACGCTGCCGAGGAACGCCCCTTGGTGCCGATGCGCTTGCTGAAGGTGTAGAGGGTGTCCTCGCCGCGGCGCTCCTCGCGCACGTCGGCATTGGTCAGTTCAGGGAAGAAGACGCTCAGTTGCCGGCGCACCTCATCCACCGAGACTTGGGGGTCGGGGTCGGGGAACTGGCGGCCGTCGTAGACGAAGAGACGAGCCATGATCAGCCTCCTGGGTCGAACAGGGTCAGTTGGCCGCTGGGCGCCTGATCGTCTTCAGCGGCAGGATCGGTTCCGTCATCGCCCGCTGCCGGAGCGTTGGAGCTGGCCCCAGCTGCTGGCTCCCTCGTGCGCTTCGGCGAGGGCGGTGGCGGGGTGACGGTGGGGTTGCGAGGTTGGTCGCGCCAGCGGATGGCAGCGGCGTCGGTCAGGTTGTGGAGGGCATCGGCCAGGGCGGGCCAGCCGTCGACCTCGACGCGCTGGAGAAGCGGGTCGCAATCATCGGCGCCGACGGCCAGCAAGGCGCGGTAGCCATGCTCCAGCGGCTGGAGGGTCACCACCAGGCGGAGGGTGCGGCTCGGGGCGGCAGAGGAGGCGGGCGATGGGGAAGGAGCAGATGCCT
>CAZLBQ010000574.1:0-3913 GCA_964557745.1 uncultured Anaerolineales bacterium | reverse complement strand
TTCGACTTTAACGTCAAACGGTTTGGGGATGGCGACATGGGCGCGGTCAACGGCATGCGCCCCGACGGGACCATCGACACGTCCAGCGAGCAATCCCAGGAGGCGTGGGGCGGAACAGTCTATGGCCTGGCGGCCTTCATGCTCCATCGCGGCCTGCGCGACGAGGCGTGGGCCACGGCCCACGGCGTCTACAACGTCACCTACAATCGGGGCTACTGGTTCCGCACCCCGGAAGCCTACGACGCCCACAACAACTTCCGCGCTAGCCTGTATATGCGCCCCTTGAGCATCTGGGCCATGGAACACGCCCTCGGCGAGTGACAAGCGATGGCCCCAAGCCGCGTATCTCGCAGCGCCCCAGCGCGTTGTATAAGCGGCTATACCCATCTCTCTCATTCGACACGGGCGCCGCCGCATGGCCTATGCTCTGAGCGCTACCACCTTCGTCCTGATCCACTATCTGTTCATCCTCGCGCTGGCCTGCCTGAGCTATCTGCTTGGGCGGTTGCTGACGCGCGGGTTGGCCTATACCTCGGCGTGGGAAGAGGGCACAGTTTGCATTAGCCTCGGCCTGGTCGTCCTCGCCTCCGTCGTCCTCGCCTTCGGGCTGCTCGGCTGGCTGCGCCCCCTGCCCGTCGCCGTCGGCCTGGGCGGCCTGGCTACCCTCACTTACCCCGTCTGGCAGGCCAGCCTGCCTCGCTGGGCGGCGGCCTGGCGTCGTCTCGACTGGGGGCGCGGGCTGCTCCTCGCAGGCGGGGTCCTGCTCGCCCTGCCCGCCCTACTCCTGCCCCTCTACCCGCCGGTCGCGTTCGACGCCACGCTCTACCACCTACCGTACGCGCGAGCGTTTGTCGAGCAAGGCCGTCTCGTGCTCCTCCCGACGCTGCGTTTCCCCGTCGCGCCCCAGGCTGTCGAGGGCCTGTTCACGCTAGGTATGCTGTTCTACGACGACCTGGCCGCCCAGTTGGTCCACTGGCTGACGACGGCGCTCGTCGCAGGCGCGCTCGTCGCCTGGGGCCGGCGCCTCGACTCCCCTCGTCTGGGGCTGTGGGCAGCGGCGCTCTGGCTCGCCAACCCCATCGTACTCTGGATTGGGGCATCGGCCTACATCGACGTCGGCCTGACCCTGTTCTTCACCCTGGCCCTGTACGGCGCGTGGCGGTGGTGGGAGACGCGCGACGGACGCTGGGCGACGCTGGCGGGCGTATTCGCAGGCAGCGCCGCCGCGACGAAGTACACGGGCCTGGCCGTCATTGGCCTGGTAGGACTGATCGTGCTGGTTGGCGCACTGCGGGGCCATCGCTGGACGGCGCTCGTCGGTTTCGCCGCGCTGACCCTCGTTGTCGCCGCGCCCTGGTACGTCCGCATCTGGCGCGAGACGGGCAATCCGGGGTTCCCCTTTCTGCCGACTCTCTTCGGCGCCAATGCGTAGACGCAGGAGTTCACCCCCCGCAGCGCCATGCCCCCCCGTGTCTCCCTCGCCAACGCCGAGCGCATCGTTGTGGGCGTGGTTAGCATTCCATGGCAGATGACGTTCAACGCCGCCCGCTACGACCGCGAGCTACGGCTGCCGCTGACGCCTATCTTCCTGGCGGGCCTGCCGCTGCTCATGTGGGCCGCGGCGCGGCGGAGCTGGGCGCGCCGCATGTTGGTCGTGGTCCTGGTCTACGCCGCGTTCTGGGTCAGCGAGGCGCCGGTCACGCGCTACCTGCTGCCGGTTCTCCCCCTCTACGCGCTCGTGACGGCCGCCGCCGTCATCGATGGCGTAGGCTGGCTCGACCAGCGGCGCAAGCCTAGCTGGTCGCCAACGGTAGTCACGGTCGTCGGCTGCGCCATCCTCGTCGCCTCCGGCTGGCTATACGCTGTCTACAAGGTGGCCCAGTGGGGAGCGCTGCCCGTCACCGCCGCCCAGCGCGATGCCTTCCTGGAGCAGCGCCTGCCGTCGTATGATGTCTACCGCCTGCTCAACGCCCGCAGCGGCTCGCATTACACCGTCTACGCCCTGTTTGACGAGAATATGCGCTACTACGCGGATGGCGCGTTCCTCGGCGACACCTTTGGCCCTGAGCGCTACGCCCGCGTGACGAGCAAATTGAGCGACAGTCGGGCGCTGTTCGAGGAGTTGCGCGCCATGGGGACGACCTACTTTGTCGTGCGCTACCTGGACGGTCCCGTGCCGCTGCCCCAGGATTCCTTCTTCCAGCAACACTTCCACCTCCTGCATCAGTCGGACCAGGAAGCGGTATTCGAGTTGGTCTCATGACCGACGTCACGCCTATGCTGCCGATGATCTCGGTCATCATCCCCGTCCGCAACGGCGAGGCGACGCTGGCCGCCTGCCTAGACGCCGTCGTCAGCACCGACTACCCGACCTACGAGATCGTCGTCGTGGACGACGGCTCGACCGACGCCTCGCCAGCCCTTGCCCGTCACTATGGCGCGCGCCTCCTGACGGTGGATGGCGGCCCTCGTGGCCCGGCCCACGCGCGCAACCTGGCCGCGAAGACGGCGCGCGGGGACATCCTATTCTTCATCGACGCCGACGTGCTGATTCCGCGCGACACGCTACGGGAAGTGGCCGCCTCGTTCCAACGCGAACCGGACATCGCCGCCGTGTTCGGCTCGTACGACGACAGCCCGGCCGCGCCCTCCCTCGTATCGCAGTACAAGAACCTGGCGCACCACTATGTCCACCAGCACGCCAACCCAGACGCCGCGACGTTCTGGAGTGGCTGCGGAGCCATCCGCCGCGACGTCTTCCTGCGCCTGGACGGCTTCGACGCCCAGGGCTTCCCGCGCCCTAGTATCGAGGACATCGAGCTGGGCTATCGGCTGCGGGCGGCGGGCTATGCCATTCGCCTGAACAAGCAACTCACCGTCAAGCACCTCAAGCGCTGGACGCTGGCGGGCGTCATCCGCTCCGACGTCCTCGACCGGGGCATCCCCTGGACCTTGCTCATCCTGCGCAATCACTACGCTCCGAACGACCTCAATCTGCGCTGGACGCAGCGAGTCAGCGCCGTGCTGGCCTGGGCCGCGCCCGGCGCGCTGCTTGCCGCGCTCTTGCCTGGCACAGTAGACGCGGTATGGCTCCTCGCTGCAGCGCTGTGCCTGGCGGGTCTGGGCTGGCTCAACCGCGACTTCTACGCCTTCCTGCGCCAGAAGCGCGGCCCGCTTTTCACCCTGACCGCGCTGCTGCTGCACTGGCTGTACTTCATCTACAGCACGCTGGCCTTCGCCATTGGGGCGGGCCTGCACCTTTGGTATGGCCGTCGCTAGACGTCGTCATGAGCACACCTACGCCCCAACCGCCCCCGCAGACCCCCTCGGACGCCCGCCACGTCGTCATCATCGGCGGCGGGCCGGCCGGCCTGGCTGCCGCCTACCAGCTGACCGAGTTGAGCGTAGCAGCAACCGTCCTCGAAAAGCGCGACAAGGTGGGCGGGATCGCCTGCACCGAGACGTACAAGGGCTACGCCTTCGACATGGGGGGCCACCGCTTCTTCACCAAGGTGAAGGAGGTCGAGGACGTCTGGCGCAGCGTCCTGGGCGACGCCTTCCTACGCCGCCCACGCCTGTCGCGCATCTACTACAACCGCCGCTTCTTCTACTACCCACTGCGTCCCTTCAACGCCCTGGCCGGGCTAGGCATTGTCCAGGCCATCCTGGTCACGCTGAGCTACCTGCGCTGGCAGGCGCTCCCCTACCGCCACGAAGACACCTTCGAGCAGTGGGTGACGAACCGATTTGGCGACCGCCTGTACCGCACCTTCTTCAAGACGTACACCGAGAAAGTGTGGGGCATCCCGTGTTCCGAACTCAAGGCCGAGTGGGCGGCGCAGCGCATCAAGGACCTGTCGTTCCGCACGGCGCTGGTCAGCATGTTCGTCCGCCCCGGCCGCACCATCAAGAC
>CAZLBQ010000573.1:0-3925 GCA_964557745.1 uncultured Anaerolineales bacterium | reverse complement strand
GCGCTGGTCACGCCGCCCTCGGTCCACGCCTCGACCATCGAGGGCGGGCGCGAGTGGAGCATGTACCCCGACCACTGTCGCTTGCAGGTCGAGCGGCGCACGGTGAGCGGCGAGACGCCCGCCGGTGTGCAGCGCGAGTTCGAGACGCTGCTGGGTCGCCTCGGGGCCGCCGACCCGCAGTTCCAGGCCAGCGTCCGCACCCTGTTCAGCCGCGACCCTTTCGAGACCTCGGCCGACGCGCCCATCGCCCAGACCGTCGCCGGGGCCATCCAGCGTGTCCTGGGCCGCCCGGCCGAGCAGGTCGGCCAGACAGCGTGGACCGACGCCGCCATCCTCCAGGCGGCGGGCATCCCGACGGTCCTGTTCGGGAACACGGGTGGTGGCTGGCACAGCAGCGACGAGTGGGTGGACGCCGAGTCGGTCGTGCAGTGCGCCCAGGTCCTCATCGAGACGACCCTGGACTGGTGCGGGGTGTAACCTACGGGGCCAGCCACTGGCGCAGCCTATCGGCTTGGGCGTGGCGGCCGATTTTGTCGTATGCCTCGACTTCATAGGCGAGGTCGAGGACAGGGATACGCCTGTCGGCGATGACCACGTGGCGGATGATGGCGAGCAGGTCGGGCGGCGGGTCCCAAGCGCCGTCAGATAGGCGCTTCTCGATGTCGCCCATGATCTCGACCTGGATACCCTCGATGACCAGCCGACCGAAGTGCGAGCGCATCCGCTCGCCGGCCAGGAACGCGACGGGCTGGACGCTGTACTCGGCTAGCCGCCGCTGAATCTCGTACGCGCCCGCCGCGTCCGTCTGGAGGTCGATGTCGTGCGGCTCGACGGGGATGCCCTGCAACGCCATCCCCACGCTCCCCGTCACCGCCCACGTCACCCCCTCCCCTAACCGGTCACAAAGGAGCCGTAGCACCTCAACATAACTAGCCAGCATCGGGTACCCCTTGACTCACCGCTGCGTTGGCCGAAGCCGTTGGAGAGGAATGCGGATGAACGCGGAAAAAGAGATTGACGCGGCTGGAATCCTGTTTGTCTGATCCGCGTTGATCCTTGTTTCCGCGTTCATCCGCGTTCTTGTCCGGGAGCGCAGCGCCAAGCTGACCTGTCAACTCTCTGTGCTCTCAGTGGTAAGCCTGTTTGCCTCGGCGCGCAACGCGGCCACGATCTGCTGGTCGGTCACGGCCATCGCAAACTGGTCCACCTCAGCCAGCGTCGTCCAGCGCAGGTCGGCCACCTGGAGCGGCTGCGGCTCGCCCTCGATCAGCCGACAGTGGAAGGCGTAGAGCGTAATGCGGAAGTGGGTGTAGGCGTGCTTGACAACGGCCACCTGCTCCCCCACCGCCACCGTCACGCCGAGTTCCTCGCGCAGCTCGCGTTCCAGGCACGCGGCCAGCGTCTCGCCCGCGTCGCGCTTGCCGCCGGGGAACTCCCACAGGCCGCCCAGCATCTTGTCCAGGGGGCGCTGCGCGACGAGGAACCTCTCGCCGCGCCAGATGACCCCCGCCGTCACATCGTAGTGGGGCGTTTGTTTGCGTTTGGGCATCACGGGTAACTCATCCTGTATCCCCAACTGGCGCGCCTCGCACAGGTTGAGGACCGGGCAGGCCAGGCAGCGCGGGCGGCCCGGAATGCAGATTGTCGCTCCCAGGTCCATCAGCGCCTCGTTGAACGCGCCCGGCGCGTGTGCCGGGACGAGCGCCGCCGCCAGGTCCCACAGGCGCCGCTCGGTGGCCGGGGCGCGGACGTCGTCCTGGACTGCGAAGACGCGCGCCAGGACGCGGCGCACGTTGCCGTCGAGGATGGGCGCGGGCTGGCCGAAGGCGATGCTCAGAATCGCGCCCAGGGTGTAGCGGCCAATGCCGGGCAGGCGGGCCAGCGCGTCGGCGTCGTTGGGCAGGTCGCCCCCGTACTCGTTGACGACGACCTGCGCGGCGCGGTGCAGGTTGCGGGCGCGGGCGTAGTAGCCCAGCCCCTCCCACGCCTTGAGCACATCGTCGAGAGGCGCGGCGGCCAGCGCCTGAACCGTCGGGAAGCGGTCCAGCCAGCGGGCGAAGTACGGCCCGACCGTCGTCACGCCCGTCTGCTGGAGCATGATCTCGGCCACCCAGACGCGGTATGGGTCGCGCTGCCCGTCGTCGTCCGCCGCCCGCCACGGGAGATGGGTCCGCTGCGTCGCGCCCCAGTCGAGCAGCCGCTGGATGAACTCGTCGCGCCAGGGGGCAGAGAGGGAGGTCATGGGCAGGGGTAGGAAGGGCTGGGCAGGACGTAGGAAGGCATAGCAAGGCGTGGGAAGGCGTGGGAAGTTATCTTGACCATAGGTTGTCGGGTGAAAGGTAGACCTGGCGTTATTGGCTTTGGCGGAGGTCGGCGAGTGGCGTGCGCAGTCCATCCAGGCTGACGGTGTTCTTGGCCTGCTGGTAGGCCTCTAGCTCTGCGTCCCCCTTCGCCGTGGCCCACCGTACCAGGGTGTCGCGCTGGCCGATGTACTCCATCAACGGGACGGCAAACCCGCACGACGTCTGCACCCGCGTAATGTCTGCGACGATGATCTGGCGCGCGCCCGGATGGTCGGGAAACAACGGACGGAGCTCCGCCCACCGATCGTCACAGGGTAACACCGTGCTCCCTCGGCCATACAGCCGCAGAATTTGCGGTCGGCCGGTGAAGGCGCAGAACATCAATGTGATGCGGCCATTCTCGGCGAGATGCGCGGAGGTCTCGTTGCCGCTGCCTGTCAGATCGAGGTAGGCCACGCGGCGGGGATTGAGTATCCGCAGCGTGTCCATGCCTTTGGGCGAGAGATTGACGTGACCTGCCTCCGCCAGCGGCGCGGAGGCGACAAAAAAGAGTGGCTGCGACTGAATGAAGTCTGCCAACGGAGGGCTAATGCTCTCAAATGTTTGAGCCACGGCTGCCTTCCTACCTAGGTCCAGAGTCGACCCGTTCTCATACTCCGCTCTCCACTTGAAGCTCCCTAGATTATACAACATCACCGTTGCCCTGCAACCCGCCCGCCCAACGCCGCGCCCGCCTTTGACCCTGCCCCTCAATTGGACTATCCTAAAGCCGTTACCCCAATCTGTAAGGAGGCGACGATGCCGCGACCTGTGACCCTGTTTACCGGCCAGTGGGCCGACCTGCCGTTGGCGACCCTGGCCCAGAAGGCGAGCGCCTGGGGCTTCGACGGCCTCGAACTGGCCTGCTGGGGCGACCACTTCGACGTCGACCAGGCCCTGGCCGACCCCGGCTATACCCAATCGCGCTGGGACATTCTCAACCGCTACGGTCTGAAGTGCTACGCCATCAGCAACCACCTCGTTGGCCAGTGCGTGTGTGACGACCCCATCGACGAGCGCCACCTGGCGATGGATATTCCCGCCTGGGTCAAAGGCGACGGGGATCCAGAAGGAGTCCGCCAGCGCGCGGCGGAGGCGATCAAGAATACGGCGCGCGCCGCCGCCAAGTTTGGCGTGACCCAGGTCAACGGCTTTACCGGGTCCAAGATCTGGCGCTACATTTACTCGTTCCCCGGCAATGACTGGAACGTCATCCAGGCGGGCTATCAGGACTTCGCCGACCGCTGGGGGCCGATCATGGACGTCTTCCAGCAGGAAGGCGTGCGCTTCGGCCTGGAAGTCCACCCGACGGAGATTGCCTACGACTTCGTGACGACGCGCAAGGCGCTGGATGCCATCGGCCATCACCCGGCCTTTGGCATCAACTTCGACCCCAGCCACCTGGCGCACCAGTTCCTCGACTCAGGCGCCTTCATCCTCGAATTCGCCGACCGCATCTACCACGTCCACGTCAAGGACTCTAAGAAGTACCTCAACGGGCGCAACAGCATCCTCGGCTCGCACATCAACTTTGGCGAGCGCGAGCGCGGTTGGGACTTCGTCTCGCCCGGCCACGGCGACGT
>CAZLBQ010000572.1:0-3927 GCA_964557745.1 uncultured Anaerolineales bacterium | reverse complement strand
CGCATTTCTGGAAGGCTTCGTGCTCCGCGACGCCGAGGAATTCGAGGAGTGGCAAGCAGCTCAGCGGCAGCGTCTCGGACAATTGGCCTCGGAAGCCCTGCACCGCTTGGCCGCCCACTACACGCGTGAGCAAGACTACTCGACAGCGCTTGATTACCTCACCCGACTCCTGGCCCTGGAACCGTGGCGCGAGGAGGCGCACCGCCAGGCACTGCTCCTCTACGCGCTGAGCGGGCAGCGGAGCGCCGCGCTCGCGCAGTACGAGACGTGCCGACGCATCCTAGCGGCGGAGTTGGGCGTCGAGCCGGCCCGAGAGACGGTCGAGCTGTATGACCAGGTCCGTAATGGTGGATTTGGACAGACGCTCGAGCGCGCGCAGGCCGAGGAAGAAACGCTGCCCACCCCGCCGCACAATCTCCCGGCCTCCCTCACCGAGTTCTTCGGGCGAGACGTCGAGCTAGCCCAACTGGGTCTGCGCCTACGGCAGCCCGACTGCCGATTGCTGACCCTCGTCGGCCCCAGCGGGGTCGGGAAAACGCGCCTGGCCGTCGAGCTAGCGACGAGACTTCTGGTCGATTTCCCAGATGGGGCCTTTTTCGTCTCCCTCGCCGAGGTCCGCTTACCAGACGTGGTCTTGACGACGATCGCTGAAACGTTGGGCATCCGAGAAGTGGCTCAGCAGCAAATTCGCACCCCGTTGAACGAATGGCTGCGGAGGAAGCCTCTATTGTTGGCGCTCGATAACTTCGAGCACTTGCTCGGAGCGGCGCCCGTCGTGGCGGATCTTTTGGCAGCGGCGCCCATGCTCCGGATCGTGGTCACAAGTCGCGAGGCACTGCAAATATACGGCGAGCATATCTTCGCGCTCCAGCCCTTAACGTTGCCGCCCCCTGGACGTCTGCCTGCCCTTCCCACGTTAGCCCAATCCGACGCGGTCGCCCTCTTCACGGCTCGCACCCGAGCCGTACGGCCAGACTTCGCGCTCACGGCTGAGAATGCGGCGGCAGTGGCCGAGATTTGCCGGCGGCTCGACGGCCTCCCCCTGGCGATTGAGCTGGCCGCCGCGCGCAGCCGCGACCTCTCGCCAGAGGCCATCCTCGTCCGCCTGGAGAGTCGGCTGGACCTCCTCACGCGTGGCCGACGTGACCAATCCGCTCGCCAGCAGACGATGCGCAGCGCCATTGACTGGAGCTACCAGCTCCTCAGCGAGACGGAGAAAATGCTCTTCCGTCGGGTCTCCGTCTTCACGGGTGGGTTCACGCTGGAGGCGGCTCAGGCGGTCGCCTTTGATCGTGAAAGCAGCAGCGGCCCCGTGCGGGCGGCAGACGGCTACCCGGCGCTGTCGTCTATGCATGACCTCCCGCCAATGGATATTTTGGACAGTGTCACATCTCTGGTTGACAAGAGTCTCCTCCTCGCTGAGGAGCAGGGCGACGGTGAGCTACGCTTCGACATGCTGGAGACCATTCGCGAGTATGGGCTGGAGCGACTCGCGGAGGCGGGGGAGAGGGAGATCATCTGTCAGCGTCATACTGACTTCTGCCTCACGTTAGCGGAACAGGCAGAGCTTCGGTTGAGAGGACGGCAGCAAGGGGTGTGGCTGAAGCGGTTGGAGGCGGAGCACGCGAACCTGCGGGCGGCCTTAGCGCGGAGCAACGTGGATGACCCGTGCGAAACAGGGTTGCGCTTAGGCGGAGCGTTAGCCTGGTTCTGGGCCTTGCATGCTCACCTGAACCTGGGGCGACAACGGCTCGAGCGCTTGTTATCCCAGCCGTGCGTACGTCAGCATCGCACCCGAGCGAGAGCTAAGGCCCTGTTTGGCGCCGGGCGGCTCGCCCTTCTCCAGGGCGAGCCAGACGCCGCGATCCCTCTCTTGCGCCAGAGCCTCGCGATTTGGGCGGAGCTTGGCCATACGCAAGGTCTGGCCTACACGCTCATGACGCTGGGGCGCGCCCTGAACGCGCGGGGTGATCCTCCCGCCGCGCGCGCCCACATCGAACAGGGCCTGCTGATCCTCCGTGACAGCGGCGATGCGTGGGGGATCGCCTGGGCACTGGCTCACCTGGGCGATGTGACGCCCGCCCACTATGATTCGGCCGCGATTCGAGACCTGTGGCAAGAGAGTGTTGCTCTCTTTCGTGAGGTGGGCGACAAGTATGGCCTGGCCAGGGCTTTGATCGGTCTGGCTGGGGTTGTGCGGGTGCGGAGCGACTATGCCGAAGCGCACGCACTTCTGGAGGAGGCGCTCGCGCTGTATCGCGAACTCGACGATCAAGCGGGCGTTGCGACTGCCCTGAGCCAACTGGGGGTCATCGCTCGCTTCCAGGGAGACCTGGCGCGGGCCAGACAGGTCTACGAGGAAGCGCTGGAGGCAGCGCGGAGCCTGGGAGATAGCTGGGAGGTGGGAGCGACGCTGCGTGAGATGGGGGTCATTGCCCGCCTCGAGGGTAACACCCAGCGGGCAAGCGCGCTGCTGGAGGAGAGCCTGGAGGTGTTTCAAGTCCACGGCTTCCCCTGGGGGATTGCGGCATCGCTGACTAGCCTCGGGGAGGTCGCACGACAGCAGGGCAACCTCGACCGGGCGGTGCAGCTGCTCGAAGAAGGTATTACCCGCTTTCGCGCCATCGGCGACGAGGGGGCGATGGGCTGGGCGGTGAACAGCCTGGGGCTTGCCGCCCAGGATCGAGGGGACTATGAATGGGCGGCCGCACTCCACAAGGAGAGTCTGAGCATACGCGCGGAGCTTGGCGCGAAGTGTGACATTGCCATCTCACTCGAAGGGCTGGCCGGGGTAGCCGTGGGGGAGGGGTATCTGGAACGGACGGCCCGGCTGCTGGGAGCGGCCGCCGCCATTCGGGACGCGATCGGAAGCCCCCTATCGCCCCTGCATCGAGCCGAGCTCGCTCAGATAGTGGATGTCGTGCGCGCTGAGCTTGGCGGAGAAGAGTTCGTGGCATTGCGGGCCGAGGGGCAGAGAATGACCCTTGAGGACGCAATTGCGTATGGCCTCTGCTCAGGGGAGCAGCCTCGTGTCCTGGTGCACCATGCAGCCGCCTAACAGAATCGTGGTATAATACCGGTGAGTGTTCTCCACTGGTGGGACGCCAACGATGATACACCCCGGTCATCAGCTGCTCACGACGAAACTCTATGCGCCGCCGCCTCGTCTCAACCGTGTCGAGCGCCCTCGTCTGACCGAGCGACTAAACGACGGTCTGCAGCAAGGTCATCGCCTGTTCCTGGTCTCCGCCCCCGCTGGCTACGGCAAGACGACTCTCCTCGTCGACTGGCTCCAGCAACTCAACCTCCCCATCGCCTGGCTCTCTCTGGACGCCGACGATGACGATTTGCGGCGGTTCTTCGCCTATCTTGTTGCGGCCCTGCAACAGAGTCACCCTGAGGTCGGCGAAGCCGCCTTGAGCCTGTTGGCTTCGCCAGAACTCCCTTCGCTCCACACGCTCGTGACCGTGCTGACGAACGATATTGCCAGCGTCGGCACGCCCCTCTTCCTCGTCGCGGATGACTACCACGTCATCACCGAACCCGCGATCCACGAAGCGATGGCCTTCTTACTGGATCACCAACCACCCCAATTCCACATCGCCCTCCTGACCCGCGTCGATCCACCCTTGCCTCTGTCTCGCTTGCGCGCCCGGGGCCTTCTCACCGAGATACGTGCCGACGATCTGAGGTTTGCCAATGATGAGGCCATGACCTTTTTCAGCCAGACGATGCACCTCGATCTTCCGTCCACGGCCGTCAATACGCTGGGGGACCGCACAGAAGGTTGGATCGCCGGGCTGCAAATGGCGGCGCTGTCGGTGCGAGGGTGGGATGAGATGCGGGTCGCCGAATTCGTTGATGCGTTCAGTGGCAGCCATCACTATGTGATTGATTTCTTGATGGATGAAGTGCTGGGCCGACAGA
>CAZLBQ010000571.1:0-3941 GCA_964557745.1 uncultured Anaerolineales bacterium | reverse complement strand
AACGCGCTATGCTGGCCGCCAGGTCGGCCACGGCCACCGTGATGTTGCTGACGCCGGTGTTCGCGGCTTCGGGGTTCTAACTATGCGCGAGTTTCGCTTTCACACCTCGACGCCCGTCCAGTTCGGCGTGGGCCTCGCCGACAAGCTGGGGACGCACGCCCAGAAGCTCGGCCTGCGCCATGCCCTGCTCGTCACCGACGCCGCGCTGGCCCAGACCGAGATGGTCGCCCGCGCCCAGCGCTCGCTGCGCGATGCGGACGTGGCCGTGACGCTCTACAGCGACGTGGCTCTGGACCCCGACGCGGCCAGCATCAAGCGCGGCGCGGACGCCTTGCAGGCCAGCGGGGCCGACGGGCTGGTCGCCCTGGGCGGCGGTAGCGC
This sequence comes from uncultured Anaerolineales bacterium, assembly GCA_964557745.1. Lineage (GTDB taxonomy): Bacteria > Chloroflexota > Anaerolineae > Epilineales > JAHCIE01 > JAHCIE01. The sequence continues at coordinate 3,560 of CAZLBQ010000571.1, read as the reverse complement.
CATGGACAGCGCCAAGGCGATGGCAGTTCTCGTCGCCGACGGCACGGATGACGCCACCGAGTACGCCACGGTGACCGGCACGCGCGCCATTCCGCCCATCATGCCCCTCATCTGCCTGCCGACGACGTCAGGGACAGGCTCGGAAGTCACCAACGTGGCCGGCGGCACCGACCCGATGGCCAACATGAAGCGCTCGCTGGTCAGCCCGTACCTCGCGCCCAGCCTCGCGCTCGTCGATCCCGCGCTGACAGTGTCCATGCCGCCGCGCCTGACGGCCTCGACGGGCATGGACGCCCTGTCCCACGCCGTGGAGACCATGACGACCGTCTTCGCCAACCCGGTTTCCGACGCGCTGGCCCTGCCCGCCATCGAGCTGATTGGGCGCTACCTGGAGCGAGCCGTCGAGGATGGCAACGATATCGAGGCGCGGGAGGGCATGAGCCTGGCCGCGCTGATGGCGGGGCTGGCCTTCCCCAGCGGTCTGCTCCACATGGGCCACGCCGTCGGCCACGCTCTGGGCACCGCGTACCACACGCCCCACGGCCTGGCGTGTACCGTCGCCCTGCCCGCTGCCCTGACCTTCATCGAGACCGCCGTCGCCGAGCCGCTGGACCGCGTTCGCCGCGCGCTCCTGGTGTCGGGCCGCTTCTCCCCCGACCAGACCGCGCCCGAAATGATAAGGGCGCTCTACCAGCGGGTGGGATTACCCGGCCTGGCGAGCGCCATTGGCGTGACCCGCGACGACTTGCCGATGGTGGCGGACCTGGTCATGCGCGAGGACCGGCTCATTGTCCGCAGCCCGGTCAAGCCGACGCGCGATGACTGGGTCCGCATTCTTGAGCAGAGCCTGTAAAGCGAACGCTCGACCACTCCTTCCCAAGACAGCCCGCGGATGAGCGCTGAAAAATGGATGAACGCGGATCAAATCCACAAATCTGATCCGCGTTCATCGCTGTTGCCGCGTTAATCCGCGGGCTTTTCTTAGCGATGGGACTCAGGCAGGAATATAGCGCTGACTTGAGTCAGGCTCATGCCGACTAAAGTCGCTGCTACAAGGTGTCACTCCAAAATCCACTTATCGGCCGCCCGCTCCCAACTGACAATCTCCTCCGGCTTGAACCACAGCCCGACCTCGGTCGCCGCCGTATCGGGGCCGTCCGAGGCGTGGACGAGGTTGCGCCCGACCATCACGGCCAGGTCGGCGCGGATGGAGCCAGGGGCGGCCTCGTGGGGCCGCGTCGCCCCGACCGTCTGGCGGACGAGGGCGATGGCGTTGGGGCCTTCGACCACACAGGCCAGCACGGGGGACGAGATGATATACTCGATCAGCCCCTCGTAGAAGCCTTTGCCCTTGTGGACGGCGTAGTGCTCCTCGGCCAGCTCGCGGCTGACCTGCATAAACTTCATGGCAACGACCTTCAACCCGCGCCGCTCCAACCGCCCGACAATCTCGCCCATCAGCCCGCGCTGTACGCCATCGGGCTTGATCATAAAAAACGTGCGCTCCATGCCCTGCATTCCTTTCGTCGCTGTGAATGGGAGTGTTACTTCTTCTTGAGGTAGCTGCCCAGCAGCTTCTTCGCCCCGCCCTTGAAAATGACCTCGACCTCCTCGTCGCCGCCGCTGGGCTTGCTATTGAGGACGGTCCCGTCGCCGAAGACGGCGTGTGTCACCTTGTCGCCGGCGCGGAAGCGCGCCGCCGCGGGGGCGGCCGCCCCGCGCTCGCCAAGTTTGAAGCTGTTCGCCCCGCGCGCCGGTGAGGCCGACGGCGTTGGCCCCAGGCCACGGCTGGCGCGGATGCCCTGGCGTGGCGCTTGGGGGGCCAGCTTGCGCTCGACCTGGGCGTTGACCAGGCCGCGCGGGATGTCGCGCAGGAAGCGCGACGGCTCGGTCAGGTTGTTCTGGCCCCACAGCGAGCGGCGGAAGGCGTAGAGCAGGTACAGCCGCTCGCGAGCGCGGGTGATGCCGACGTAGGCCAGCCGCCGCTCCTCCTCCAGCGCGTCGGCGGTCGCCGCTTCCAGGCTGCGCTTGTGAGGCAGGATGCCCTCTTCCAGCCCGACCAGGAACACCGTCCCGAACTCCAGCCCTTTCGCCGCGTGGAGGGTCATCAAGGTCACGGCGTCGGCCCGCCCGCGGTCCATCTCGTCCACATCGGACACGAGGGACACCTCTTCGAGGAACGTGGGCAGGCCCTCGTCGGGCGGCAGCGCGGCGTAGTCACCCGTCACGCCGCGCAACTCCTGGACGTTCCCCCAGCGCTCGTCGCCCTCAGCCGTGCCGTCGCGCACGTACGCCTCGTAGCCCGTCCGCTCCAGGATCATCGTCAGCAGCGCCTGGACGTCCAGGGCGTGCTTGGCGGCGACGATGTCGTTGACCAGGCCCGTGAACTCCAGCAGCGCGTTCTCGGCCCGCTTGTCGAAGGGCGAAGGGATGGGCAGCGCTTCGTGCGCCGCGGCGTCCTTGGCCGGGAAGCGCCGCGCCTCGTAGAGCAGGGTCAGCGCGGTGTAGGGCGGGACTTGCAGCCGCTCCGCCCAGTGCCAGAGTTGGTTAACCGTCTTGTCGCCGATACCCCGCGACGGGACGTTGATGACGCGGCGCAGGCTGATGCTGTCCAGGGGGTTGTGGGCCAGGCGCAGGTAGGACAGCACGTCCTTGACCTCGCGCCGCTCGTAGAAGCGGGTCGCCCCGACCAGCTTGTACGGGACGTTGCGCCGCACAAAGGCGTCTTCCAGCGCGCGCGACTGGGAGTTGGTGCGGTACATCACGGCGACGTCGGCGAAGCGAGCCTGCTTGCGGCTGACCAGACGCTGGATCTCGCCCACGACGTAGTCGGCTTCCTCCTGCTCGTTGTACGCCTCATAGAGCGATACCTGCAAGCCCTGATCGTTCTCGGTCCACAATGCCTTGGGGTGGCGCATGCGGTTGCCACGAATGACGCCCTGGGCCGCGTCGAGGATGGTCTTGGTCGAGCGGTAGTTCTGCTCGAGGAGGATGACCTGGGCGTCGGGGTAGTCCTCGCGGAAGCGCATGACGTTCCGGAAGTCCGCGCCGCGCCATGAATAGATGGAGTTGTGGACGACGATGCCCCCCGCGACGTAGTTGTGCACCGCCGCCACATCCAGGTCATAGACGTCGCCGTCGTAGTCCAACCAGTTGACAGCCACCACCTCATCGTCGACGACCACGCCGTCTTCCAGGACCGGAACGATCATCGTGGAGTGGATATGGCTGGCCGGGTGGAAGTCAAACTTGATGGTCGCGCCGCCCTCACGCCGCGCCTCGGTCAGGAAGGCCGAGCGCGCGATCTCCAACTGTCCGCCCACCTCGGCGACCTCGTCGGCCAGGGCAGCGGCCTCGGCAAAGGCCAGACGCTGGCCGTCGAGCCGCCACGTCTGACGGCGGCCCGGCCGCGTTGGGTAGCCCTGCTCCTCCAGATGCGCCTTGACCTGCCCATCGGTCGTGTTCAACGTCACGTGGTGGGCGTTCCACTGCGGTGCGCCGCGTCGCCGCGTGTCGCTAAACATGGTGAAATTGACGGCGATGCGGTCGGGCAGGCGCTC
>CAZLBQ010000570.1:0-3952 GCA_964557745.1 uncultured Anaerolineales bacterium | reverse complement strand
TCGTCCTGGAAGCGGATGCAGCGGGCGCACTGGATGCAGCGCTCGCGGTCGAGCACAATCAGGTCGCCCAGCGGCACGGCCTTGGCGAGATGGAACTTGTTCGCCAGCGGCATGCGCGAGACGCCCGGCCCGTAGGCGAACGTGAGTTCCTGGAGCGGGCACTCGCCACCCTTGTCGCAAATGGGGCAGTCAAGGGGGTGGCTCGTCAGCAGGAACTCCAGAACGGACTTGCGGGCATCGGCGACGGCCTCGGTATTGGTCTTGACGACCATGCCGGGGCTGACGGGCAGGGTACACGACGCCTGCGGCTTGGGCATCATCTGGATGACGGGCTTGCCGTTGTCGTCCAGGACGGGCTTGCGCGTGGCCGGGTCCATCTTTGGGTTGCCAATCTCAACCAGGCACATGCGGCACATGCCGACCGGGTCGAGCTTGGGGTGGTAGCAGAAGACGGGAATCTCGATGCCGAGGAGCTTCGCGGCCTCGACCACCAGCGTCCCCTGGGGCACGCTAATCTCTTGCCCGTCAATAGTGACTTTCACATAGTTTGGCATAGCTACCCTTTACGTGAAACGTGAGACATGAAACAGCGCTGCTGACGCTCACGGCAGCAAATCGGCGACGGCGATAGTCGCTTCGGGACGGGCGAGCGGGTTAACCGTGTCCCCCTCGCCTAGCGTGAACTTGGTCGCGTACCCGAAGCCCATTGGCTCTAGCGGGTCGGGCTGTGGGGCGCGCCGCACTTCGAGCTGGCGCTGCCGCAGATTGAGAATCCAGTAATCGGGCACGTCCGCCCTGGCGTACAGGCTGGCCTTGACCGTCCGATCATACTCCAGTGTCGTGTCCGACACCTCGACAACCAGGACGGCCGTCGTCGGATGGGCCTTGCGGTAGTCCTTTGTTGTCCCCTGGACGATCGCCACATCCGGCTGTGGCTCCGACTTGTCCGCCAGGGATAGGGGCAGTTGAGTTCGAAGCACCCATCCCTGACCAAAAACCGTGCGCAGCGTATCTTTCACCAACCCGATAGCGGCCGCGCGCTCCGGCCTCATCGGGCTGACGTCCAGAATCACCCCCTCGATCAACTCGACGCCGCGCTGCTCAAACAAGCCCAGCTCGTCCAGCCGGTAGTACTCCTCGCGGGTCCACTGGTGGACGCGAGGTGCGGCGTTTTCCTTGAGGGCGACAGCTTCAACCACAGTCATGGCAGGCGACTACTTCTCGCGCATCGTCAGCGTCGGCTCCAGGCGCAGCGGCACGGCCTCGCGCCAGGCGCGGCGCGGCCGGCTGTCCTGGACTTTCGCCTCAAACTCCGATCGGAAGTGCTTGATGGTGAACAGCATCGGGCTAGTGGAGAACTCGCCCAGCGGGCAGAAGCACTTGCCCGCCATCTGGTTGGCGATGTTGACCACGAGGTCGATATCCTCGACCGTCCCCGTCCCCGCCACGATGCGCTCCAACACCTTAACCACCCAGTGCGTTCCCTCGCGGCACGGCGTGCACTTGCCGCACGACTCGTGCTTGAAGAAGCGCACCATCTTGAGGGCCGCCGTCGGCACATCGTCGTTCTGGCCCAGGATGATGAACGACGCCGAGCCGAGCGTCGAACCCGCCGCCACCATCGACTCGTAGTCCATCGGCGTGTCGAGGGTCGAAGCCGGCATCATGGGCGCCGACGCACCAGCGGGCAGGATGGCCTTGACGGGCGTGCCGTCCAGCGTCCCGCCGCCGAGTTCCTCGACCAGGACGCGCATGGGCGTCCCCAGCGGTAGCTCGTAGTTGCCGGGCCGCTTGATGTTCCCACTCAGGCAGAACAGCTTGATACCGGCGCTCTTCTCGGTGCCGAAGCTCTTGTACCAGTCCGCGCCCTTCTCGATGATGGGCTGGACGTTGGCGAGCGTCTCGACGTTGTTGATGATGGTCGGCTTGCCGTAGAGACCGACGGCGGCCGGAAAGGGCGGCTTCAAGCGCGGCTGGCCCAGCAGCCCCTCCAGCGAGTTGAGCAGCGCCGTCTCCTCGCCACAGATGTAGGCCCCCGCGCCCAGGTGGACGTACATCTCCAGCCCATAGTCCGTCCCGAACAGCTTCTGCCCCAGGTAGCCCTTCTCCCGCGCCTCGGCGATGGCGCGCTCCAGCGTGCGGGCGACATCCAGGTACTCGCCGCGAATGTAGATGTAGGCGACGTTGGACTGGATGGCGTAGCAACTCAGGGCGGTGCCCTCGATGAACTGGTGAGGGTTGCCCTCCATCAGCTCGCGGTCCTTGAACGTGCCCGGCTCGCTCTCGTCGGCGTTGACAACCATGTAGCGCGGGAAGACATCCTTGGGCAGGAAGCCCCACTTGACGCCGGTCGGGAAGCCCGCGCCGCCGCGGCCGCGCAGCCCCGAGGCCTTGACAGTGTCCAGGACGGCCTGGGGCGTCATCTCGGTTACGGCCTTCTTGAACGTGGCCCAGCCGCCGTTCTTCTCGTAAACGTCGATTTTATCGAGACCCGGAATATCCCGGTGGCGAAGCAAGACGTAGTCAGGCATAGCATTCCTCAACCGACTCGAGTCGGTCATCCCAGTTGCTGGAGTAGATCCGCTAAATCTCCGTAGTCATACGGCGGGCGCTTGCGGACAGCGATGACGTCGACAACAGCGTCTTCTTCTGTAATCGCGTACACCACGCGCCACCGATCCAATCTCAGACGCCGCAATTCACGATCCACTTCTGGCGTGTCCAGTTCACGGCTGTTGGTAGGCCGCGCTTCGTCCGCTAAGGCGCCGATCTCTCGTCTCACTCGCTGGCGCACATGGCCTGGCAGCGCCTTGATCTCCGCCAGCGCCTTCGGCGTCACGTAGACAAGGTAGCGCGTCAATCGAGTTCCCCCTGGACCTCGTCCCAGCGCCGCCACCCGGCCCGCTCGCGGTCCCCGCCAGCGTCAGCCAGTTCCGCAAACGCCTCGCGGGCGACCTGAACATCCTCGACGGTTTCCAGCCATTCCAGCAAGGCTTCCCAATCGTCGAGACCGACAACGGCAAAGCGTTTGCCTTTGACGGTCACATACTGCACCGCGTGGAGAGCTTCAACCCCGGTCATGGCCGCGCCTCCATCCTGGCGTCCTCAGAGCGGCGCTTGCGGCGTGGGCTGCACGGCGTCCGCCATGTTCGCCCGTAGCGGCTCGCCTGCGCGCAGCATCTCAATCAGGCGGTCCACCTTCTCCTCAGTCAGGAACTCCTGCATCTCCAGGTTGACCTGCATCATCGGCGCGCGGTGGCACGCCCCCAGGCACATCGCCTCTTCGAGGGTGAACAGCCCGTCGGGCGTCGTCTCACCCGACTCGATACCGAGCCTGGCCTCCACCACCTTGAGGAACCGGTCGGCCCCGCGCAGGGCGCACGGCAGGTCGTTGCAATAGTGGATGACGAACTTGCCCATCGGCTGCTCGTACAGCAGGCTGTAGAAGCCAACGATGCCCTGGACCTCAGTCGGGTCCATCGCCAGCAGGTCCGCGATCTCGCGGGCGTCCTGCTGGCTGACGTAGTGGTCCGGGTCATCCTGCTGCGCCAGATAACAGGCGTAGATGACCGCCGACGCCTTGCGGTCGGGCGGGTAATGGGTCAGGATGCCGGACAGAATCTGGCGTGATTGTTCACTGAGCATAGCGTTACCCTATCGGTCGATTTCGCCCAGGATCGGGTCCCAACTGGCGATGACCGCGATCAGGTCGGAGATGAAGCCGTCCACGCACACCAAAGGCATGGCCTGGAGGCTGGCGAAGACCCCCGACCGCTCGTGGCAGCGGTAGGGCTTGGCCGAGCCGTCGCTCTGCATGAAGAAACCCATCTCGCCGCGCGGCGACTCGACGGCGAAGTACGCCTGGCCGGGCGGGGGCCGGAAGCCCTCGGTCCAAATCTTGAAGTGGTGGATGAGGGACTCCATGCTGATGGCGATCTCTTCCTTGGGCGGC
>CAZLBQ010000569.1:0-3960 GCA_964557745.1 uncultured Anaerolineales bacterium | reverse complement strand
ACGGCTGCGGCGCCGGCTGCGGCAGGGAAGGCGGCTCCCGCCGCGACGCCGACGGTTGGTGGGCCGCCGCCAGCGCCCGTGCCCGCCGCAGCCGGCAAAATCGTCTATGCGAAGGAAGGGGGGCTGTGGACCCTCGAGCCGGCGACGGGCAAGATCAGCCAGCTGTTGACGATACCTGCCTCCACCAGCCTGGCCTCGCCAGCCGTATCGCCCGATGGCAGCCGCATCGCCTACAGCCTGTACGATACCCAGCAGGCGCTGGCGAAGAAGGACAACGGCACCGATCTGTACGTCGTGGGCGGCGACGGCAAGAACCCCAAGCTGCTGGCCCCGCACCAGGAGGTCGGCGCGTGGCTGAGCGAGCCAACCTGGACCGGCGACGGCAAGACGGTTCTCTTCTCGCGGCGCGACGCGAAGGGTAAGGAGCGTATCGACCGCGTGGCCGCCGATGGGACGGGCCGGGCGACAGTCATGGCGGACCGCATCAGCCCCAGCGTCGTCGGCGACCGTCTGGCCTACCTTGTCACCGACGCCCAGGCCTACACCGTGGACCTGTGGGTCGCGGACACGAGCGGGCAGAACCCGCGCCGCCTGTTGGGCGACCCGGAATTCCAGGCCCTCGGCGCGCCGCGCCTCTCCCCCGACGGCCAGCGCATTGCCTTTGTCGGCGTCGGCGGGCCGGACCGGCCCAGCCCGCGCGGCCAGGGCGTCGCCCCACTCGATCCCTGGGCCTGGCTGCGGCCACGCGCGGCCGAGGCGCATGGCATCCCCTACTACCTCTGGTCGGTCAACATCGATGGCTCCGACCTGCGCCGCCTGACCCTCGACCTCGAGGTCGAGTTACCGGTCACCGCCTGGTCGCCCGACGGCAAGTGGCTGACCTTTGTCAGCGACCGAGGGCTGAACCTCGTCAGCGCCGATGGCAAAGAAGTCCACTTCGTGGCCGCCGAGTTCGCCGTGGGTGGGATGGACTGGACGAAGTAAGCGCGCCCTCGCCTAGTGAAGCGAGAAGACCCGCGGGGTTTCGCAAACCCTGCGGGTCTTTCTTTCCTGTCGCGCCGACTTCAGTCGGCCTCTAGTCGGCTCAGGGCGCGCGGCCCTGCTCGGCGAGAATGGCCGGGTAGACGAGCTTGGCCTGGTCGAAGACGGGTTTGAGAGCCAGGGCTTTGAGAGGGTTGCCCTTGACCTTGAGCAGCCCCTGGCCCAGCGAGGCGCGGACGCCGAGACGGCTGGTCCACATGGCGTGGAGGGTGTCGGCGCTCAGCGTCACTTCGAGGTCGAACGGGCCGGGCACCGTCCCGAAGTTCACCTGGGGCGGGCTGACCCGCGAGTTGATGAGAATGTGCGCCGTCGGGTCGGTGACGTTGACGTACAGCCGCAGGCGGGCGTCCATCTGGTTCAGCCGCCCCTCGGCCAGCATCCGCTCGAAGAGGGCGCGGGTGGCGGTGTAGAAATCGGCGCTGGATGCATAGTAGGCCATGGACCGCTCCGAAAGGTGAGGGGCCGCGTCGGCTAGCCCAGGAAGACCGACTTGCGGTCCTTCAGGTCGTCGTACAGCATGTCCTGAATGCGGCTGCGCACGTCGTCGGTGAGCTGCGCGACAAGCTGCGCGTTGTGCTCGGCGTCCTCTTCCCTGTCCGCCGTCACAATGGGCGCGCCGAAGGTGATGCTCCACTTGCTCGGCAGGGGCAGCGGCGTCGTGATGGGGAAGTAGGGGAGGCCCAGCGGGCGACCCACGGCATCGACGCGGGCCACGACAGGGTGCGCCTCCTCCGAGCCTACCACCGCGACCGGGACAATCGGCGCGCGGTACGTCAGGGCCAGTTGCGCGAACCCGCCGCGGCTGAAGCGCGCCAGGTGGTAGCGCTCTTTGAAGAGCTTGCTTGACCCCTTGTAACCCTCCGGGAAGACCAGCGCCAGGTCGCCGTCGGCGAGGAGCCGCTTGGCGTTCTCCGGGTGCGAGACGATCATGCCCGCCTTGGTGAGCAGCAGCGCCACGAAGGGCAGCGCCTGCATGTAGTTGTCAAACAGGGCGCGCACCTGACGCGGGTTAGGGTGCTCGTTCTGGACCGCCAGGGCGATCATGGCGGCGTCCCAGGGCAGCAGGCCGCTGTGGTTGCTGACCAGCAGGGCTGCCCCCGTCTCCGGCACGTTCTCAACGCCGCTGACCGTCACCCGCCAGTAGCGCTTGTACAGGAAGTCGAGCAGGGGCTTGACCGTCTCGTAGAAGTCCGAGTCGTAGCCGTAGGCGTCCGTCTCGTACTTGCCTGTCAAACGGCGCTTGAGCAAGTCGCCCTGGTACTGGGCCGTGTAGTTCGCCATGTACCACAGGCCCTTCCACGTGTCTGGCTCTAGCAAGTCGCTCGCGCCGACAGACGCCGCCGCTCGCCGCGCGACCGTCATCGGCAGCGCGCCGCCCAGCCGACCCAGCCCGCGCCGCACCAGGGCCGTCAGTGCGCTCGGCGAGTAGGGCGGGGGGGCATAGTCGGGGTTATCCTCGCGCAGCCGCTCGACGACGGCTTCGACTTCCTCGTTGAGTTCGGCCTGGAGTTCCTCGCTCGTCGGCTCGGCGGCAGACGGCTCGCTCTCCGCCATCAAGTCTTCCACCGTTTGGCCGAGCGGGCCGCTGGGCGCCTCGTCGACGTCTAGCTCGGTGCTGTCTAACAGGCCGGGGGGTGTCTCGGCGCGCAGCCACTCGGCCTCGGCCTCGCGCGCCGCGTCGGCCATGTCGGTCGTCGGCTGGCTGGCAGTCTCCTGAGCCGCCTTGGTCTTGGCTGGACGCGACTTGCGCGGCGCGCGGCGCTTGGGCGCGGGCGTCGCCGCAGCATTGGCCTCGGGCGTTGTCGTCTCAGCGTCGGGCTGCGCCGACGTGGTCTCAGCCGGTGTCACTTCCGGTGACGTGTCCGTCACGCGCTTCTTCCTAGGCATTGGGCGTCTCCTCGGGCGCGGCCGCTTCGCTCTCCGTTCCCGCTTCACCGCGCCCGCGTCGCAGCCGCAGCGCCGCGCGCCGTCGCTCGCCGCGCTCTGCCAGCGGGGCCAGGATGGCGTCGGTATCGTAGCGGGGGGTGAAGCCAAACTCACTGGTCATGAGGCTTGTGTCCCCGACAATGGGGTAGCGCAGCATGTCCCATTCAAACGGTTGGTTCTTCTCCGTCGTGTTCGCTAGTGGACCCAGGCGCTTCGCGGCATACGCGAAGGGGTGAAACAGCGGGATGGGCATCACGCCCGCGGCATGCAGGATGCGGGCCAGCGGCGCCGGCGGATAGGCCGCGATGTTGACCGCGCCGTCAAAGGGGCGGGCAAAGTCGTCGCCGCGCAGGGCATGCTCCAGCGCCGCCGCCACGTCCTCTTCGTGGACCAGTTGCATCATCGGGTCGAAACCGAGCAGGGTTGGCGCGGCCCATAGCTTGAGCAGCTCGTTCATGGGCGAGGGCGCTTCGGCGCCGACGATGTTGGCCGCGCGCAGGACGGTAACGAGCGGGGCGTGCGGGCGCGAGCGCAGATCGGTGAACATCTCGTCAATCTCGGCCAGCTGGCGCGCGTAGCCCGCCTTGCCGCCGCGCAACGCTGCGCTCTCCGCGATGAAGGCCGGGTTGTCGCTGCGCGCGCCGTAGCCGAGGGTACTGCCCAGCCAGACGATATGCTCGACACGGGCCTCGACGGCGGCGTCCATGAGGCGCTGCGAGGCGACGACATTGCGCTCATAGCCCGCCGGCGTGGCGCGTCGCTCCCAGGTAAAGTCGAGATGCAGGATGCGGCGGACGCCGTGTGTCTTGAGCAGGTCGGCCAGCAGCGGGTTCTGAAGCTCGACCTCGATGAACTCGATGCCCGTGAGCGGCGTGGCCGGGGGCTGGCGGTCAATGGCGAGGACAGGCAGGCCGCTGGCCGCCAGCCGCTCAGCCATCCAGCGGCCCCAGAAGTCAGCCGCGCCGGTGATGGCGGTGATGCGTGTCGAGAGCA
>CAZLBQ010000568.1:0-3967 GCA_964557745.1 uncultured Anaerolineales bacterium | reverse complement strand
GCTCCGACCCCGACGCTGCCCTCTACTGGTTAGCCAAGATGCTGGTGGCCGGCGAAGACCCCGAATTCATCATGCGGCGGCTACTCATCTTGGCAGGGGAGGACATCGGGCTGGCCGACCCGAACGGCATCGTCGTTGTGACGGCCTGCGCGAACGCCTTGCAGTACGTCGGCCTCCCCGAAGCGAAGTACCATCTGGCGCTGGCGACGACCTACCTGGCGACGGCGCCGAAGTCGAACTCGATGACGCAGTACTTCGAGGCGGAGCGGGTGATCCAGGAGGCGGGGGCGGGGGCGGTGCCCGTGCATCTGCGGGACGCGAGCTACAAGGGAGCGGCGCGGCTAGGGCATGGCAAGGGCTACCAGTACCCGCACAGCTTCCCCGGCCACCACGTCGCCCAGCAATACCTGCCCGACCTCCACAAAGACCGCCGCTTCTACAACCCCAGCGACCAGGGCTACGAGGCGGAGGTCAAGGCGCGGGTCGAGCAGTGGCGAACCGAAACGGGCGAGGAAGCCCGGTCCCCCTCCTCAAGCTAAAGTCGAAGGTGAGTAGAACCCGCACAGACTGCGCAGGGAATCTACGGCACTGGACAAAGTAAGGCGTCTAACAGCCCGCTTGCCTCTTGTAAGTCCGGTGTGTCGAAACCATCTGTGAACCAGCCGTAGATGGCCGCGAGCTTTTGTTGGGCTGCCTCAGCCCGTCCCTGACATACCCACAGGTGGCTCAGGCTTACTGTCGCTCGCAGCTCCAATAGCTTCGCTGCCTGATGCTGGGCTACCTCGATCGCTCGGCGAAAACATACCTCTGCCTCCGCCGTGTCCGTAAGCTGCCCGCGCGCCAGCAGCAACTCCCCTCTCAGCCGGTGCAGCTCCGCTTCGACGGTTCGGGCGCCGGTCTGCTCAACCAATGCCTGCGCCTCGGAGACTGCTGCCAGTCCTTGCTCGAACTGCCCGGCCCACAAGCAGGCCTCGGCATATTCGGCCAGGTGTAGCGGCAAGGCCATCTTCACCCCTGTCGCCCGCCAGGCAGCTAACCCACGCCGCATCTGGGACAACCCCTCGGAGGCCTGTCCTGCCGCGACCCGCCCCCAGCCCTCACTGATGCCCGCCCATATTTCGAACGATGCTAGGCCCTTCGCGCTGGCAATGTCCATCATGGTGGCCGCCTGGCCCCGAACTGCCTGCGCCTCGTGCCGCAGCCAATAGACCCCGAGCCCACAACTCGCTGCAAAGCAGAGTACGTTGGGCTGGTTCAGTTCGTCAGCCAAAGCCAGGGTTTGTTGGAGGTGCTGCATAGCCTGGCCCGGGTAGCCCATGAGCTGCAGCACCTCCGCCTGCATTCCGTGGCCCATTACACCGAGGTCCTGTCCGAGGGCAGCCATTCGCTCGTGGGGCTGACTGCGCTCATAGAGACTAATCGCCTGGGCTAGATGGTCACGGGCCGACGCGAACTCCGACAGGTGGAAAAGGGTTGTACCTAGCACGAAGTGGGCGAGAGCAAGGTTGAAGCGGTCGCCGCTGCGCTCGGCCAAGCGCAACATGTACTCACCCAGGGCAAGCGCCTGCGGAAACTCCGCATTGACTTGTCGCATGCCAGCCAACATATAGAGCGACAATGGGAGTTCGGGCGCACCGCTGAGCTGTTGGGCCAATTCCGAGGCGCGGGTGTACGCGCGCATCCGGTCGGCACCCCCCCAGCCAGGCCTAGCCTCCAGCGCAGTGGCGAGGGCAAGTTGTAGGTCAAACTCCTGGCGGTCACGCTCCGGCACCGGTAGTAAGCGCTGGAGTAGCTCCAACGCCCGGTTGAAGAAAGCGATGGCCTCCTCGTGAGCTGCCAGTTGGACTGCTCTATTGCCGGCCTGCTGGAGGTAGCCAATCGCTTTTGCCACGATGCCCGCCGCCTCGAAATGCCAGGCTAGTTGGGGTGCAATCCCTGACACCCCATCCTGGCCCACTGTGTAAATCGCTTCCAGGGCATTGCCGACTTGCTCGTGGCGCTGCGCGCGCTCTATCTGGTTGAGGCGGTGATACAAGTAGCTCTGGAATAGGTGATGCCGGAAGCGATAGCGCGACAGGCGCTGCCCGTCAATCCGCTGCAAGCTATGGGCGCGCACCAGGTCATCGTGTTGACTCAGCGCCCCGTTCAGCCGCCGTAAGACCTCGCGTTCATCGCTGCCCTGAACACGCGCCACCACCTCCGCGGTGAACTCCTCGCCTTCCACACTGGCTATCTCGAGCAACGTCTGCTCGTCCTCGGGTAGCCGACCGATGCGTTCGGCGATAACGGCGCCTACCCTAGGCGGCAGACGATGCCAGTCCAACCGCGCGCCCTCCACCCAGCATCCATCCGCATCGCGTATCAGTTCACCGCGTTCCTGGAGGCCGCGTAGCAGCTCGACCGTGAACAGCGGATGGCCCTCGGTGCGCTGATAGAGCGTATCGCGGAAGGCGACACCGAGCCGATTAGGCTCGCTGTCCAGAAAGGCCTGCACAAATTGCCGGCCCTCGGTCGCGTTCAAGTCGATGGCCGCAACACCCGAATCCCGCCGCAATTCGTTGACGACAGCCTCCAGGGGGTGTCGGCCGCCACCTCGTCCCAACGAGACGTCTTCGGCTCGGTATATCCCCACCATCAAGATCGGGCTGCCGGCTAGCCGTCGTCCAAGATGAAAGAGCAGGCTGATCGAGCCACTGTCAGACCACTGCAGATCATCTACTACCAGGAGCAAGGGGTGCTGGCGGGCTACTTCCTGCAGTACTCGGGTCACCTGGTCGTACAGGTCGAGCTGTGAGACGGTAGTCGGAGTCAGCATGGATGTCGAGCGTCCGACCAGCCGATCAAGCTGCACGCGCCACGCTGCTCCAGACAGGGCCAAGGCGTCGGTGCGTCGGGCTAACGCAGCGGCAGGAACAAACAGACCAAGCAGGTCAGGCCCAACCTCGACCAGCGCCTGCGCCACGACGGACACGACGCTCCATAGGCGCCGACCGTGCTCGGGGGTGATGGTGCCACTGGTTCGTCGGGCCTCGACGTCGCCGGCGAGGAGTTGGAGGATTTCGCGGAAGGGTAGGTAGGGGTCGCCGAGGCCGCCCGAGGCGCTGCAATTGCCGCTCGCGACGATGAGGTCGCCTTGCGCCTGCATCGCCCGTCGCGCAAACTCCGCCACGAGGGCCGTCTTACCACTGCCGGCCTCGCCAGTCACAAACACAACGTGGCCAGCCCCACCTAGTGCGTCCGCCATGTGCTGGTCCAACTCCGCAAGCTCGACTTGCCTAGCGACAAAACAAGGGCTATGTGTTCCGGCGCCCACAGCCGATACGACCGTATGGGGGACTGGTAGGACGGCGTGCATCGTGCCGGCCTGAACGGCCTCGTAGAGGGCCGTAGTTTCCTGGGCCGGCTCGATGCCCAGTTCCTTAGCCAGCATCTGGCGGCAGGCCTGATACTGAGCCAATGCCGCGTCCCGGCGGCCACTCAACGCCAGCAAGGTCATCACCTGGCGATGTACCGCCTCATCCCATGGCTCAAGCTCGAGTTCCCGCCAGGCATAGCCGATGGCTCGCTCCCACTCGCTAGATTGCTCGTACAGAATGGTCAGACGGTGCAACGCCGCTCGCATCTGACGGGCGTAGTGCTCGCGCCGTAGCAGCAGCCAATCCTCGAAGGCCGCACTTCCGTCGACCGCGAAGCCTTCCAGGAAGGCGGCTCGGTATAGGCCGACGGCGTCTTCCAGCGTGTCGATTTCGGCTGCTCCATCGAATTGGCAGGGCTGGATACTGTCGGCCAGCCGTCGCTCCAACTCAGTCGCGTCCACCCAGTGGTCGCCGGCAGGGTTGAACTGGATTCTGTCATGGGTGATGAGCAGGTGGAGGGATTGGCCGATGGTCGGTCGAGGCGGGGCAGGCACGGAGCGCTCACCAAGGAGCTCGCGAAGGCGGGAGAGCTCCTCGGCATCGAGGTCGCC